>NZ_JBGDVI010000010.1:0-175608 GCF_046551895.1 Salmonella sp. SAL03688 | reverse complement strand
ATGTTTTAACAAATCAAAAGGGGTTTTAATAACTGGCTTAAAGCTGAAAGCTTTCCGGAACCCCCAGCCTAGCTGGGGGTTTTCCATAGACAAAAAAAAACCATCCGATTATGGATGGTTTTTTCTTAAAAAATACTATTAGCGTCAGGTTCGCTGGCGAACGGCTTCAAACAGACAAATCCCGGTCGCAACAGAGACATTCAGCGACGACACGCTACCGGCCATAGGAATGCTGATCAGCTCATCGCAGTGCTCACGGGTCAGACGACGCATACCTTCACCTTCTGCGCCCATGACCAGCGCCATGCGGCCAGGCATTTTGCTCTGATACAGCGTATGGTCAGCCTCGCCCGCCGTTCCGACAATCCAGATATTCTCTTCCTGCAACATGCGCATCGTGCGCGCCAGGTTGGTGACGCGGATCAATGGCACGCTTTCTGCTGCGCCGCAGGCGACTTTCTTCGCCGTCGCGTTAAGTTGCGCGGAGCGGTCTTTCGGCACGATTACCGCATGTACGCCTGCGGCATCGGCGCTGCGCAGACAGGCGCCAAGATTATGCGGATCGGTGACGCCATCGAGGATCAACAAAAAGGGGCGATCGTGTAATGCGATCAGATCCGGCAGATCGTTTTCCTGATACTGCCGGCCTGGTTTCACGCGAGCGATAATACCCTGATGCACGGCACCGTCGCTTTTCTCGTCGAGATATTGGCGGTTTGCCAGCTGGATAACCACGCCCTGGGACTCAAGGGCGTGAATCAGCGGCAACAGACGTTTATCTTCACGGCCTTTTAAAATAAAGACTTCCTGAAAACGTTCAGGGGCGCGCTCCAGCAGGGCCTGCACTGCGTGGATGCCGTAAATCATTTCGCTCATTAATGTACTCGTTGTTTACGTTTTGCCGGGGGCGCTACGCTTGCCCGGCCTACAGATAATTCACTCTCTTCTGTTTGAAGAGGGTATTGCTCACTCTGCCGCTTTTTTCTTCGCCGCACGCTTCGCTTTGGTCGCTGCGGCTATTTTCTGCGTTTTAGCCGATGGCTTTTTTGCTTTTCTCGCGTCTTTTTTCGCTGCTTTCGGCTTCGCTTTTTTCTCGCCGCGGAAGGCGCTATCAGGCTCGAAGTTAACTTTTTTACCTACCTGACGACGTTTACCGGCGTTTTTACTTTCACCTTTTTTCGCTTTTTCACGCGCCGTTTTGCCGACGTTACGCGGTGCGCGCTCGCTGGAGATCAGGCTAAAGTCAATTTTCCGTTCGTCCATATTCACCGCTTCGACGCGTACCTCGACCCGGTCGCCCAGGCGATATGTCTGCCCACCGGACTCGCCAATCAGACGTTGCCCTACCTGATCGAAGCGATAGTAATCGTTATCCAGTGAGGAAACGTGTACCAGCCCATCGATAAACAGTTCATCAAGACGGACAAAGAAGCCGAAACCGGTGACGCTGGCAATCACGCCCTTAAAGACGTTGCCTACCTGATCCAGCATAAAGTCACATTTCAGCCAGTCGGAGACATCACGCGTCGCTTCATCAGCGCGGCGTTCCGCCATCGAACAGTGCTGGCCGAGCTGCAACATCTCTTCCATCGAGTAGTGATAACCGCCCGTTTCTGTGGTGTTGCCCTTGTTCCCTTGCTCTTTCGCCAGCAGGTACTTAATGGCGCGGTGCAAAGAAAGATCCGGATAGCGGCGAATCGGCGAGGTAAAGTGCGCATAAGACTGCAACGCCAGGCCAAAGTGCCCGCGGTTTTCCGGATCGTAAATCGCCTGCTTCATTGAACGCAGCAGCATAGTTTGCAGCATTTCGGCGTCCGGCCTGTCGGCAATCGATTCAAGCAGTTCGGCATAATCGCGCGGTTCCGGTTTATTTCCGCCCGGCAGCTCCAACCCCAGCTCCGCCAGTACGGAGCGGAATGAGGTGATCGCTTCGGTGGTGGGCTTATCATGAATACGGAATAGCGCCGGCTCTTTAGCTTTTTCGACAAAGCGCGCCGCCGAGATATTCGCCATGATCATGCACTCTTCGATAAGCTTATGCGCGTCATTACGCTGGGTCTGTTCGATACGCTCAATGCGACGTTCGGCGTTAAAGATAAACTTCGCCTCTTCGCTCTCAAACGAGATCCCCCCGCGCTCTTCACGCGCTTTATCCAGCACTTTGTAGAGGTTGTGCAGCTCTTCAATATGCTTCACCAGCGGCGCATATTGTTCACGCAGATCCTGATCGCCCTGCAGCATATGCCAGACTTTGGTATAGGTCAGACGCGCATGGGAGCTCATCACCGCTTCATAGAATTTGTAGCCGGTCAGCCGACCTTTTGCCGAGATGGTCATTTCACAGACCATACACAGCCTGTCAACCTGCGGGTTTAGCGAACACAGACCGTTGGAGAGCACCTCCGGCAACATTGGGACAACCTGTGACGGGAAGTAAACCGACGTGCCGCGATTGCGCGCCTCGCGATCCAGCGGCGTTGGCGGCCGTACATAATAGCTCACATCAGCAATAGCGACCCACAAACGCCAGCCGCCGCCGCGTTTTTTCTCACAGTAAACCGCGTCGTCAAAGTCACGGGCATCTTCGCCATCAATCGTGACCAGCGGCAAATCGCGCAGATCGACACGACCGACTTTCGCCTCTTCCGGCACCTCTTCTTTCAGCCCGGCGACCTGCTGCTCTACCGCCTGCGGCCAGATGTAGGGTATTTCATGGGTACGCAGCGCCATATCAACCGCCATACCGGTGCCCATATTGTCGCCCAGCACTTCGACGATTTTCCCTACCGCTTTAGTACGGCGAGTTGGACGTTGGGTCAGTTCAACCACGACCACGAACCCCATCCGCGCGCCCATGACGTCTTCTGGCGGGATAAGAATGTCGAAGCTGAGACGGCTGTCGTCCGGCACCACAAAGCCGACGCCCGCATCGGTGAAATAACGCCCGACTATCTGACTGGTTTTCGGTACCAGTACACGGACGATACGCGCTTCGCGGCGACCTTTACGATCGGCGCCCAGCGGCTGCGCCAGCACCTGATCGCCATGAATACAGGTTTTCATCTGCTCGCTGGAAAGATACAGATCGTCTTTGCGGCCTTCGACACGTAAGAAACCGTAACCATCACGATGACCGATCACGGTGCCTTTCAGCAGGTCGAGGCGTTCCGGCAGCGCATAGCACTGGCGGCGGGTAAAGACCAGTTGTCCGTCGCGCTCCATCGCGCGCAGGCGGCGACGCAAGGCTTCAAGCTGCTCTTCGCCTTCAATATTCAGTTCTACGGCCAGTTCTTCGCGACTGGCCGGTTTTTCACGTTTCGTTAAATGTTCGAGGATAAATTCCCGGCTCGGGATAGGATTCGCGTATTTTTCTGCTTCGCGTTCCTGGAAAGGATCTTGTGACATTGAGGTTCCTCCATTGTCATCTCTAATGAAGTTTACTTCACTCCACCAGTAATAATTTATAAAGCGGTTGATTCTCTTCAACCAAATCGGCAAGCGTGTAGTTATCCAGCTCCTTGAGAAAACTCTGCACGGCCTTAGAAAGCGCCTGTTTCAGACGACAGGCAGGGGTGATGTGGCAAAATTCGCTGCTACAGTTGACCAGTGATAAGGGTTCCAGCTCACGCACCACATCGCCAATACAAATAGTATTAGCCGGTTTACCCAGGCGGATACCGCCATTTTTTCCCCGAACGGCAGTGACAAAGCCCGCCCGGCTAAGCTGATTGATAATTTTGACCATATGATTACGGGACACGCCGTAGACTTCTGTCACCTCAGAAATGCTGGTCATTCGTCCATCTGGTAACGACGCCATATAGATTAGCGCACGTAAGCCGTAATCGGTGAAACTCGTTAACTGCACATCAACCTCAGGAAAAGGGAAAACGGGAAAAATACATTTATATTGATGATAAACCAGCCACAAGCTGTGTCGCTAATTTATTTCAGTTCGGGGAAGGAAAAAAGCGAGGATTTAACACTGTGTCGGATAGCGTAATGGCTTACCCGACACAGCAATGTATCACACTGTTAGCCCGGCAAGCAAAATATCTGCCAGGCGTACCAGATTTACGCGTCGAACGGATCGCGCAGAATCATCGTCTCAGTACGATCGGGGCCGGTAGAAATAATATCAATCGGCACGCCGGTCAGTTCTTCAATACGCTTGATGTAGTTCAGTGCCGCCTGCGGCAGACCGCTACGATCTTTCACGCCGAAGGTGGATTCAGACCAGCCCGGCATAGTTTCGTAAATCGGCTCTACACCTTTCCAGTCGTCAGCTGCCAGCGGAGTGGTAGTCACTTCGCGGCCATCCGGCATACGATAAGCCACGCAGAGTTTCACCTCTTTCAGGCCATCCAGCACGTCCAGTTTGGTCAGGCAGAAGCCAGACAGGGAGTTCAGCTGTACCGCACGACGAACGGCAACGGTGTCCAGCCAGCCGGTACGACGACGACGGCCGGTAGTGGCGCCGTATTCGTTACCCTGCTTGCAGAGGAACTCGCCGGTTTCATCGAACAGTTCGGTCGGGAACGGACCTGCACCTACACGAGTGGAGTAAGCTTTGAGGATACCCAGAACGTAATCAACATAACGCGGGCCCAGGCCGGAACCGGTCGCCACGCCACCTGCAGTGGTGTTAGAAGAAGTTACGTACGGATAAGTACCGTGGTCGATATCCAGCAGGGTACCCTGCGCACCTTCAAACATGACGAAATCGCCACGCTGACGCGCCTGGTCGAGCAGGTCCGAAACGTCAACAACCATAGAAGTCAGGATGTCGGCAACAGCCATCGTATCATCCAGAACTTTCTGGTAATCAACCGCTTCAGCTTTGTAGTAGTTAACCAACTGGAAGTTGTGATATTCCATCACTTCTTTCAGTTTTTCAGCGAAGGTTTCTTTGTCGAAAAGGTCACCAACACGCAGACCGCGACGTGCCACTTTATCTTCATAAGCAGGCCCGATTCCACGACCGGTGGTGCCGATCGCTTTCGCGCCACGCGCTTTCTCACGCGCGTTATCCAGCGCAACGTGATAATCAAGGATCAGCGGACAGGCTTCAGACAGCAGCAGACGCTCACGAACGGGGATGCCACGGTCTTCCAGTTCTTTCATCTCTTTCATCAGCGCGCTCGGAGACAGCACAACACCGTTACCGATGATGCTGGTTACATTCTCGCGAAGAATACCTGATGGAATAAGATGGAGAACGGTTTTTTCACCGTTGATTACGAGAGTATGGCCTGCGTTGTGACCGCCCTGGTAGCGTACAACATATTTAGCCCGTTCAGTCAGAAGATCGACGATCTTTCCTTTACCTTCGTCACCCCATTGGGTGCCCAGTACGACGACGTTGTTACCCATTTTTCAAAATCACCGTTTGCTTAAAAATGGATTCTACCATCGCTTTTTCAGATATACAGCACTTTTTGCACTCAATCTGCGGCAAATCCGACCACTTTTTGCTCAGCCAATCGTTTTCCTCAACATGTAGTAGACCACAACTCCCGCGACCACAAGTCCGCCGCCAAAACGACGTAAAACATTTTCCGGCAGTTGCGCCAGTGCCGAAACCATTTTTTTCCATGCGCCGGGATACAGCATCGGTCCCAGCCCTTCGAGGACTAATACCAGAGCAAGCGCCAACCAGATTGTTGAATTCATTTATCGCCCTTATAAAAGAAAACCACCGGCATCCTTTGGATGCGGTGGTTTTGCTGGTCTAAAACCGCTGACGCTATTTTAGCGTGTCGTCGAACTCGGTGTCTTCATGTAGCGGAAGAAATCGCTGTCCGGGCTCAGTACCATCACGTCCTGATTACCTTCGAAGCTCTTCTCGTAAGCGCGCAGACTACGAATGAACGCGTAGAAATCAGGGTCCTGGCTGAACGCGTCGGCAAACAGCTTCGCGGCTTCAGCATCACCTTCACCACGCATGATACGCCCCTGACGCTCGGCTTCCGCCAGAGTTTTCGTCACCTCATAGTCAGCAGCCGCACGCAGTTTTTCCGCTTCTTCCTGACCTTGTGAACGATGACGACGCGCGACCGCTTCACGCTCGGCGCGCATACGGTTGTAAATCGCCTCAGAAACCTCGGTCGGCAGGTTGATCTGCTTAATACGCACATCGACCACTTCGATACCCAACGCCGCCATACTGTTCGGGTTGATGACCGGTACTTTACCTTTGGTTTCCGCCGTGACGCGTTCCGCCGCTTCGGCAATCGCGTCATCCGCCGCCGGGGTCGCCACTTCATCATCGGTACCGGCTGAACCGGAGTTCAGCGCGTCGCGCACTTCCAGAGTCAGACGACCACGAGAATCGGTCACGATGTCTTTTACGTCCAGGCGACCAATCTCAGAACGCAAACGGTCCGAGAATTTACGTTTTAACAGCACTTCGGCTTGCGAAATATCGCCGCCGCCGGTCGCCAGATAGTAACGGCTAAAGTCGCTGATACGCCATTTGATGTAGGAGTCGACAATCAGGTCTTTCTTCTCTTTAGTCACAAAGCGATCGGCCTGGTTATCCATCGTCTGGATACGCGCATCAAGCATTTTCACTGATTCAATAAACGGGATCTTAAAGTGCAGACCCGGCGCGTAAACCAGCGGTTTGTTCTCATCGTCACGCAGAACTTTACCAAAACGCAGCGTAATGCCGCGCTCGCCCTCTTTGACCACAAAGACGGACATGTAGAGCACTACCAGCACGATGATGATAATCGCAATAACTGACTTACGCATCGTTATTCCCCCTGACGCTGGTAGTCGTTACGCTGCGCATTCGCGCGGCGTTGGTCCATAATATCGCCCTGATTTGAGGACGACGTGTTGCTTGCTCCGCTGGCGTTAGAATTTGTGGACGGCGGCAGGCGCAGCAGGTTGCTGGCGCTATTGTCGCTCTTTGCCGCCGGCGCATTCCCGCCTTTCAGCATCTGATCTAACGGCAGCACCATTAAATTACCGCTCTTGTCGTTAACCAGTACTTTACGGGTATGGCTCAGCACTTTTTCCATCGTTTCAATATACAGACGCTCGCGTGTAATCTGCGGCGCGGCTTTATATTCCGGCAAAATCTTCGCAAACCGGGCGACTTCACCCTGCGCTTCCAGGATAGTCTGGGTTTTATAGGCGCGTGCCTCTTCCAGAATACGCTGCGCCTGACCGTTGGCGCGCGGCTGAACTTCGTTGGTATACGCTTCCGCTTCACGAATGTACTGCTGCTCGTTTTCACGTGCGGCAATCGCGTCGTCAAAGGCGGCTTTCACCTCTTCCGGCGGGCGCGCAGCCTGGAAGTTCACGTCCAGCAGGGTAATCCCCATGTTGTACGGTTTGATAGTCTCTTCCAGCTCGCGTTGGGTATCGCTACGAATAACGGTACGGCCTTCGGTCAGGATGCGATCCATCGTGTATTTACCAATGACGCCACGCAGCGCGCTGTCGGTGGCCTGACGCAGGCTATCGTCCGGGCTGGTCACGCTAAACAGATATTTCTGCGGATCGGTGACGCGGTATTGCACGTTCATTTCAACGCGCACGACGTTTTCATCAGACGTCAGCATCACGCCTGACGCCGCCAGTTCGCGCACCGCTTCGACGTTCACCGGCGTGACGTCGTCAATAAATGTCGGCTTCCAGTTCAGACCTGGCTCTACCAGATGGCTGAATTTACCAAAACGCGTCACAACGCCACGCTCGGCTTCTTTAATGGTATAAAAACCGCTGGCCGCCCAGATAATGACTACTGCCGCCGCGGCGATGGCGACAATACGGCCTCCCAGTTGCGGACGCGGGCCTTGCGATGAGCTACCGCCGCCGGAACCGGTGCCTTTACCGCCCCCAAAACCACCGAGTTTTTTACTCAGCTTACGGAAGATATCATCCAGATCGGGAGGTCCCTGATCGCGGCCACCTTTGTTTCCATTTCCCCCAGAGTTGCTGCCAGGTTTGCTGCTTCCCCACGGGTCGCGGTCCTGTCCGTTATTACCGGGCTGATTCCACGCCATGTTTGTGCTCCATATTTGTTATGCGGTGATCCCCGTTGTCTTTCGACCTCAGAGGATAAGGCGAAATTACTCCATGCTTCAGACGAACCGCCGTTACAGACATCATCTTTCAGACTGCGTCCTGAGTGGCGGCTTTTTTACCCCAGGTCACTTCGTTGTGAGCTCCTGAAATTCTCTCAGCTACCGCTTCAATACGACCTGAATGACTTCGCGTCTAGATCACGTATTCGATCAACGCCGGTTCTTGTTTACAGAGGCGACGCCAGTCGACAATCGGCATTCGTACCTGCAGACTGACGCTACCGTCTTCCTCCATCCACTCTTTTTCTATTGCCTGAAGCTGATAAAACCGGCTTCTCAGACGCCCTTCCTGCGGCGGCAAACGCAGCGTATGCTGCGCCACCTCGCCGGAAAGACGCTCCGTCAAAGCCTGAAAAAGCTGTGGTATCCCCACGCCGCTTTGCGCTGAAAGCCAAACGCGGATGGGTTTATTCTCTTCATCTCTGTCGATACGCGGTTCAAAGTCGTCCAGCATATCGATTTTGTTCATCACCATTAAGGTGGGGATTTCGTGAGCGTCAATCTCTTCAAGAACGGTGTTTACCGCCTCGATGTTTTCCTGCACACGAACATCCGCCGCATCGACCACATGCAGCAGCAGCGTCGCCTGACGCGTCTCCTGCAGGGTAGCTTTAAAGGCAGCCACCAGATCGTGCGGTAAATGGCGGATAAAGCCTACCGTATCCGCCAGAACGGTTTCACCGACATCCGCTACATCAATACGACGTAACGTCGGGTCCAGCGTCGCAAATAGCTGATCTGCCGCATAGACCCGCGCTTCAGTGATCTGATTAAAAAGGGTGGATTTTCCGGCGTTGGTATAGCCCACCAGCGATACCGTCGGAACATCGGCCTTGATGCGCGACTGCCGCCCCTGCTCACGTTGCTTCTCAACTTTCTCCAGGCGCGACTGAATCTGCACAATGCGATTACGCAGTAAACGACGGTCGGTTTCGAGCTGGGTTTCACCCGGACCGCGCAAACCAATCCCGCCTTTCTGACGTTCAAGGTGGGTCCAGCCACGCACCAGACGCGTAGCCAGATGGCGTAGCTGCGCCAGCTCAACCTGCAACTTACCTTCGTGGGTTCGCGCACGTTGGGCAAAAATATCTAAGATAAGACCGGTGCGATCGATAACCCGGCACTCGCACAAACGCTCCAGGTTTCGCTCCTGGGCTGGACTCAATGCATGATCAAACAATACGACCGCTGCGCCAGTCGCTTTCACGGCTTCCGCAATTTCAACTGCCTTACCTTCACCTACAAAGTACTTCGGGTGCGGTGCTTTACGGCTACCGGTAATCACCTGCATTGCTTCGACACCGGCGGAAGAGACCAGAGATTCAAACTCCTGGAGGTCTTCCATATCTTTGTCTTGCGAAAAATAGATGTGTACCAGTACCGCCTGCTCACCGGCATCATAACGGTCAAACAAGCGTAAACCCTCTTAATAACCAGCGGGGGCGATTATCCGACGCCCCCGACATGGATAAACAGCGCGTGAACTTATTCAGTCTCTTCGCTGTCCTGTTGCGCAGTAGAACCCTGCGCGTTGCTACCGTGATGGTAGTTATTGCTGGCGCCGCCACCGGCATTGTTGCTGTGATGGGAAACCGGGCGAGACGGGACAACAGTAGAAATCGCGTGCTTATAAACCATCTGGCTGACCGTGTTCTTCAACAGGATCACGAACTGATCAAAGGACTCGATTTGACCTTGCAGCTTAATACCATTCACCAAATAAATAGAAACTGGAACACGTTCCCGACGCAATGCGTTCAGGAACGGATCTTGTAAAGATTGCCCCTTAGCCATTCTCTTTTCCTTATATGCTTATTTGTACTTTGAACCTTTCGATTCTGAAAAATTGCGCACGATACGTCTCAATTGTACACATTCAGTCTGCGATAGCACCAACAACCTGTAATACTTCTTTTCGCGCCCGATCGGGATTCTCACTGTCAAGCCAGCGCACCCCTTCCCAACCGCGCAACCAGGTCATCTGGCGCTTCGCCAACTGTCTCGTGGCGCAAACACCTCTATAAACCATTTCATCATATGGGATTTCGCCCTCAATGTATGACCACATCTGGCGGTATCCCACACAACGGATGGAAGGCAAGTCCGTATGCAAATCTCCTCGGGCAAAAAGCGCCCGGACTTCTGCTTCAAAACCTGAAGCCAACATCTGATGAAAACGCAGTTCAATGCGCTGATGGAGCAGTTCACGGCTCGCCGGGGCGATAGCGAACTGATGCACCTGGTACGGTAGCGCGTCTCCTGACGTTTGCGTTAGCTCCGTTAAAGTTTTACCCGAAATGAAAAAAACTTCCAGTGCCCGGGAAAGTCTTTGCGGATCATTTGGATGAATTCGCGCGGCGGCAACCGGATCTATCTCCTGAAGTTGCTGATGCAACGCCTCCCATCCAAGCTCCGCTGCTTGCTGCTCTATCCGGGATCTGACTTCCGGATCTGCTGAAGGCAGCGGCGATAACCCTTCCAGCAATGCCTTAAAATACAGCATGGTACCGCCCACTAACAGCGGGATACGCCCCGCAGCGGTGATCTCCGCCATTTGCGCTAACGCGTCGCGGCGAAAATCCGCCGCCGAATACGCCTGCGACGGGTCGCGTATATCCAGCAGTCGATGCGGCGCCGCTTTCAGCTCATCGGCATTCGGCTTAGCCGTGCCAATATCCATTCCCCGATAAATGAGGGCGGAATCAACGCTTATCAACTCTACTGGCAAAACTTTACGCAGTTCTATCGCCAGCGCCGTTTTGCCGGAGGCCGTCGGCCCCATCAAAAATATCGCCTTAGGCAGGCTCGCCTTGCTTACATCATTCATGCTTCAGGGCGTTCATCGCCGAATGTAAATCAACAGGTTGTAACAGGCCACCCGGCGGCGCTTTTACCAGCTGCGGACATAGCCGCTCAACATCCGCCAGCAGCGATATGGCCTGCGCCATCGACCACTGCGGATGTTCGCTCTGCACATTACGCGCTATCCATTGTGCAATATTGACCGTTGCAAATGTGGTCTGTTGCGCCAGGTAGCCTATCAGTTCAGGAATCAAGATTTGTAAATTTTGTTGTCGTAAGGGTAAAGGCACCGCCCGAATGGTCACATGCTGCGCATCTGACTGAAATTCAATACCCAATTCTCCCAACAAAGATTGGGCTTTTTGCAGCGCGGCTTTTTCATCGGCGCTCACTTTTAAACGCAGCGGAATCAGTAACGGCTGCGCGCAAACCGGACTTTGACCCGGTGTAAGCTGCGCCTGACGCAGCCAACGCTCCGCAACCGGCAGCGACAAGAGCTGGATAGTCCCCGCGTGTTCCAGCAACGCGCAGTCACCGCCGACTATTGTCAGTACGCGACCGAAACTCTGGCTATGTCCGTCAAGCGCAGGCGCAACCGGCTCCGGCGCAGGGCTCGTCGCCGGCGTCTGTAAAAGCGCGCGATAAACCTCGCCCTGCTGCTTCTGATAACCTGGCTGAGCGTGCGGCCAACCACCAGCGGTCTGACGCCCGCCGTTACCGCCCGATGCGCCGCCGGAATAACGCGGTGTCGCGGGCTCGCGCGCCGCAGTTGGCTCGGCGGGTACAGCAAAATGGTTGCGCCCGGCGGCGATACGGTTTTCCGGGACATGCCGCGGCGCTGGCGCAATCTCCTCCAGCGGCAGCGTCGTTTCCGTCTGCTGTTGCAGAACGCTCAGCACCCCTTGATAGATGAAGTCGTGCACCAGCCGGGATTGATGAAAACGCACTTCGTGCTTGGCGGGATGAACATTGACATCCACCTGATGCGGGTCAATCTCCAGATACAGCACAAACGCAGGCTGTTGGTCCGCGCCCAGTTTATCTTCACAGGCCTGGCGAATGGCATGGTTGATCAAGCGGTCGCGCATCATGCGGCCATTCACATAACAGTACTGGATCTCCGTTAACGCCGTGGTGGTGTGATTCGGATCGGCGACCCAGCCGCGCAGGGTCAGATCGCCATGCTGCCACTCGATCGCCAATGCCTGTTCGAGAAACGGCGTCCCGCAGATGGCGCCTAACCGGCGCTCTTTTTGCCCGTCCTTTGCGACAGCGCGATACTGCCGTACCAATTTGCCGTTGTGCGACAGGTTAAGCGTGACGTCAAAACGGGCCAATGCAATACGACGGATGATCTCATCGATGTGATTAAATTCCGTTTTTTCGGTACGCATGAATTTGCGCCGGGCGGGCGTATTATAAAAGAGATCCAGAACTTCCAGGGTGGTGCCGACCGGGTGCGCGGCGGGTTTTACCGTCACGTCCATGTCGCGCCCTTCCGCATACGCCTGCCAGGCTTCCGCCTGCTCCGCCGTGCGCGACGTTAGCGTCAAACGCGAGACCGAACTGATACTGGCCAGCGCTTCGCCGCGAAATCCCAGACTGATAATCGCTTCCAGATCGTCAAGCGAGGCGATTTTACTGGTGGCATGACGGGCCAGCGCCAGCGCCAGCTCCTCTTTTTTAATGCCGCAGCCATTGTCGCGAATACGAATAAGCTTCGCGCCGCCACGCTCGATATCGATATCAACGCGGGTAGCGCCTGCATCCAGACTATTCTCTACCAGCTCTTTAACAACCGACGCAGGGCGTTCCACCACTTCGCCAGCGGCGATTTGGTTCGCAAGCTGCGGCGGCAGAACCTGAATCGGCATGAAATCTCCTTAATTCGCGGCGGTTATGGCGCCAGGCTGGTTGGTACTGGCCGTCTGGCCTGGGCCGCCCTGCGGCGCAGACTGGATCGGATGCGCTGCAAAGTACTTACGCAACCCCCGGTATATAGCGTCAGCAATCTGCTGCTGATAGCGGTCGCTCGCCAGCAATCGCTCTTCGCCGTGATTACTGATAAAGCCCGTCTCCACCAAAATGGACGGGATATCCGGCGAACGCAACACGCCCAAGCTCGCGTGTTCCGGGCGACGTTTATGCAGCGACCCCACACCATCCAGTTGGCTTAGTACGTTCGTCGCCACATCATACCCTACCCGCTGCGAATGACCGAATTGCAAATCCAGTACCGCTTGGCTCAGGTAAGGGTCTGACTGACTGTTCGCCAGCACATCGCCAGCGCCGCCTAACAGTTCGGATTGCTTCTCATGCTGCTCAAGCCAGTTTGCCATTTCGCTGTTCGCGCGACGATTGGACAATACCCAGACGGAGGCGCCGGTGGCATCGCGATTTGGCGCGGCATCCGCATGAATAGAGACAAGGAAGTTGGCGTTTTGCTTACGCGCCACGTCAGACCGCCCCATCACCGAAATAAAATAGTCGCCGTCACGCGTCAGCACGCCTTTAAACATCGGATCGTTATTCAGTAATGTGCGTAACTTACGCGCGATAGCGATGGTGACATTTTTCTCGCGCGTACCGCCCGGGCCTATCGCACCGGGGTCCTGGCCTCCATGTCCGGCATCAATAGCAATCACCACTTTATCGCCAGCGCCTGCCGACGCGCGCGCCGCAGGCCGCGTAACGGTATTGCTGCTGGTTACGCCGGTCAGGCGATCATCAGAAGATTTAAACGGATTACGGGCAGGCTCCGTCGGGCGGGGCGCGCTTTCAACCCGTTTCGCGACGACAGGCGGTGGTGGTGGCGGCGGAACATCGGCATTAATAGTGAAAATGACCGTATAGTTGCCGCCGTTTTGCCGCTTCACAGCCTCGGTTTTACCATTTTCCGTCAGATCGACAAGCAACCGTAAAGATTGCGCATCTTTCGGCGTTCCGGCACGGATCGTTTTCACCAGATTGTTACCGCTAAACTGAAGCGGCAGCCCCTGAATCACGCCGGTCTGCCTGATATCCAGCGCCACGGTACGTTTACCGTCCTGTGAGTAAGCATATTCCGGCTCGCCGATAAAACTCAGCGTAATGCGCGCCTGCTGCTCGCCGTTGGAAACCTGAATATCAGAGAGACTGGCGGCGCCCGCCTGCGCGCACAGCAGGATTAAGGCTGCTATTACGGCATTTTTGATGCGATAAATCATCCCGCCACCTTTATAGCTAATCGGCTAAACGCGCCAGTAACGAATGACCCGATGAGGATACCGCGCTTACGCGAGCCTCACGCCCCTGCGCCTGGTAATCAATATGGATTTCGACGTCCGGGTCGGGGAGAACGCCTTTACCTTGTTGCGGCCACTCCACCAGACAAATGGCGTCGTTGGCGAAATAATCGCGAATGCCCATAAACTCCAGCTCCTCCGGGTCCGCAAGACGGTATAAGTCGAAGTGATATACCATCATGTTATCAAGCGTATAAGGCTCTACCAGCGTATAGGTGGGGCTTTTTACATTACCGTTATGGCCTAACGCCTGTAAAAATCCCCGGCTAAACGTCGTTTTACCGGCACCTAAATCGCCATACAGATAAATAACGGTCGCGCCATCGCAGGCGTTGGCTACCCGTTGCCCCAGGTCTAGCGTCGCCTGTTCGTCAGGTAGCGGAATTACTCGATTCATCATGGTTTACGTCAATCACATCAGGGTTAACAATACGCCGCAGCGTAGTAAAAAGATCGGTCGCCAACATGCCGCGAGCGCCATAACGCGCTGCCAGTAAGTCCGCCGCCGCGCCGTGAGCCACACATCCCACACATGCCGCATCATACGGGGTAAACTTCTGTCCGAGCAATGCGCCGATGATGCCGGACAGGACATCGCCCATCCCGCCGCTCGCCATCCCTGCATTACCAGCGTCAATGATAGCCAGAGAGTGGTGTTCAGCGGCAATAATCGTTCCTGCGCCTTTTAACACGACCACGCCTCCGTACCGTTTTACCAGACGCTGTGCTGAAAGTAAGCGATCACTTTCAATTTCTGCCACAGAACATCCTAACAGGCGGGCCGCCTCTCCCGGATGCGGCGTAATCACGCGATTGTGACGTTTATCAGGATTGATTGCCAGTAGGTTCAACGCATCCGCATCCCACAGCATAGGTTTACGGACGTTTTCTACTTTCTGTAAGGCTTTTTTGCCCCATTCCTGCTGCCCAAGCCCCGGGCCGATCACCACAACGTCAGCCCAGGTCAGGCTCTCTTCCAGCGACTGAGGCGTGAGTTCATGTACCATCAGTTCCGGGCGGGCCGTCAGCAACGGCGCGATGTTTTCACCGCGAGTCAGTACTCTGACCAACCCAGCCCCCGTACGCAGCGCCGCCTCGCCAGCCATCCGAATTGCGCCCGCTGTTCCCTGGTCGCCGCCAATAATCGCCAGACGACCATGATCGCCCTTATGCGAGGTCGGTCGACGCGGCGTTAGCCATTGCCCCAACTGCGTCGCGTCAAAACGCCGGAGCGGCGGCGTCTGGCTTGCCAGCCAGCCTTCCAGTCCCAACGCGTCATAATGCAGTATGCCGGTAACGTCACGCGCTTTGCCGGTCAGCAGGCCTGGTTTCAGGGCGATAAACGTGACCGTATGCGCGGCGCTTATCACCGCGCCAGGCGTGGCGCCCGTTTGCGCCAGCAGGCCTGACGGGATATCGACGGCGACAACCGGCGCAGGATGGGCGTTCGCCTGTTCAATCAGACCGGCTACCGAGTCGCGCGGCGCCTGGGCTATGCCGGTGCCAAGCAGCGCGTCGATAATCAGATCCGTCGCTTCCGGCCAGATAATATCGGCAGCATGGATAATGCCGCCGGCATTCAGCCAGGCATCGCGCGCCTGCGCCGCTTCTTCAGGCAACGGTTTGTCGCTCTCCTGCGCCAGCAACGTTACGCTAATGCCCGCCGCTTGCGCTAGTCGCGCCACGACGTAACCATCGCCGCCGTTGTTGCCATGACCACACAACACCAGCCAGTGTCGGGTGTCAGGATAACTGTCACGGGCTACCCGAAATGCCGCGTCGCCAGCGCGCAGCATCAATTCATAGAGTGTGAGTCCGAAGGCATCCGCCGCATCGCGTTCCAGCCGTTTGATGTCATCGGCGGGCCAAATGGAGTGTGGTATACTTACAGGGTTTTTCTTCATGTTATGGTCCATCATGTCAAAGCCCCTCGATCTCAATCAGTTAGCGCAAAATATTAAGCAGTGGGGGCTGGAGCTGGGCTTTCAGCAGGTCGGTATTACTGATACCGATCTGCGCGCATCCGAACCTGCGCTGCAGGCGTGGCTGGACAAACAATACCACGGCGAGATGGCATGGATGGCGCGCCACGGTATGATGCGCGCCCGGCCTCATGAACTCTTACCCGGTACGCTACGTGTCATCAGCGTGCGCATGAACTATCTGCCCGCCAACGCCGCGTTTGCCAGTACGTTGAAGGATCCCACGCTGGGCTACGTTAGCCGATATGCGCTGGGGCGTGATTATCACAAGCTATTACGCAGCCGCCTTAAAAAACTGGGCGAGCAGATCCAGCAGTACTGCGGTTCGCTGAATTTTAGACCGTTTGTCGACTCTGCGCCTATTCTTGAACGCCCATTAGCGGAAAAAGCCGGACTTGGCTGGACGGGTAAGCACTCACTTATCCTTAATCGGGAGGCGGGCTCATTCTTTTTCCTGGGGGAACTGCTGATTGATTTACCGCTGCCGGTCGACCAGCCGGTCGAGGAAGGTTGCGGCAAATGCGTCGCCTGTATGACCATTTGCCCGACCGGGGCGATCGTCGAACCGTATACGGTGGACGCGCGGCGCTGTATTTCTTATCTCACCATTGAGCTGGAAGGCGCTATTCCGGAAGCATTTCGCCCACTGATAGGCAACCGTATTTACGGCTGCGATGACTGCCAGCTTATCTGTCCATGGAATCGTTACTCTCAGTTGACCGACGAAGCAGATTTTAGCCCACGCAAGGCGCTGCATAACCCAGATTTGCTTGAGTTGTTTAGCTGGAGCGAAGCGCAGTTTCTGAAAGTCACTGAAGGTTCTGCGATTCGGCGCATTGGCCATTTACGCTGGCTGCGCAATGTTGCCGTCGCGCTGGGGAATGCGCCGTGGAGTAATGCCGTCATTACGGCGCTGGAAAGCCGCAAGGGTGAGCATCCACTTCTCGATGAGCATATCGAATGGGCGATTGCGCAACAAATTGAAAAGCGCAACGCCTGCATCATTGAAGTGCAGCTACCGAAAAAACAGCGTCTGGTCAGGGTGATTGAAAAAGGGCTGGTGCGCGATGCCTGAATTATTCACAGGCTGTGTATAAAAATAAAAACACATTGCGATTCAAGAGAGAAAAAAGGAATAGTCAATAACGCTAACGTTTTGAAATCTTATTTTTTCTATATTTTTCAGTAAATTATAGAAATTCTACGCGTCAGGTATGATTTTTTGCATTCCAGGAGTAATGGGCCAACCTGTGGATAAGTCTGTTTACAAGGATCTGACGAAAGCGGAACAAAACGTGCCCCAACGCGATATTCGTTGTGGATAATTTTACTGTAGATAAGAATTGGAGCGGGAAACGAGACTCGAACTCGCGACCCCGACCTTGGCAAGGTCGTGCTCTACCAACTGAGCTATTCCCGCATAATCTTCGTCTTTCGAACCGCTACTGCGTTGGCTGCCTTCACTCGCCTGAGTCACTTACTTCAGTAAGCTCCTGAGGACTCATTCAGTTGCCGCCTTGTCGCAATTCGAAATCCTGCGATTGGTGGTCTGTGCTTAACAAGTACTTTCAAATTTTGGAGCGGGAAACGAGACTCGAACTCGCGACCCCGACCTTGGCAAGGTCGTGCTCTACCAACTGAGCTATTCCCGCAAATTTGTTGCTGTCGTAATTCGCATTTCTGCGTCGTTACGGGAGGCGCATTATACGAGAAATCCATTTAGCTGCAAGCCCCTGAACGCATTTTTTCGCGATTTTTGTTTGAATGCTGATTAAATCACCAAACAAGACAAAAAACGAGCAAAGCGTGCGCTATGCAACAAAAAACTTTTCACGCCACGCCTAAAGGCACAGAATCAGAATAGCACCCTGCGCCAAAAAAAGAATAGCACGGTGACCACAACATCCAATTGATATCAGGGATCAAGATGAAAAAAAAACTTATTGTCATGCTGTTAGCCAGCCTCTCCGTTCACGCCGCTTCCGTTTCCGCCAGAACATTACATTTTGGCACCTCCGCCACCTATGCGCCCTATGAGTTTGTCGATGCCGATAATAAAATTGTTGGTTTCGATATTGATGTCGCCAACGCGGTCTGCAAAGAGATGCAAGCGGAGTGCTCATTTACTAACCAGAGCTTTGATAGTCTGATCCCCAGCCTACGCTTCAAAAAGTTTGATGCGGTGATCGCCGGTATGGATATGACGCCCAAACGTGAGCAGCAGGTCTCCTTTAGCCAACCCTATTACGAAGGTCTATCGGCGGTAGTCGTCACGCGTAAAGGGGCTTATCACACTTTTGCCGATCTGAAAGGCAAAAAAGTCGGTCTGGAAAACGGTACAACGCATCAGCGCTATTTGCAGGATAAACAACAAGCCATCACGCCTGTCGCCTATGACAGCTATCTAAACGCCTTTACCGATCTGAAAAACAACCGTCTTGAGGGCGTGTTTGGCGATGTCGCCGCGATTGGTAAGTGGCTAAAAAACAATCCGGATTACGCCATCATGGATGAACGCGCCAGCGATCCTGACTACTACGGAAAAGGGTTAGGCATTGCGGTACGCAAAGGCAACGACGCGCTATTGCAAGAAATTAATGCCGCGCTCGACAAGGTGAAAGCGTCGCCGGAATATGCGCAAATGCAGGAGAAATGGTTTACGCAGTAATTCAGTGGCGGGAGAGCTGCCGGATGAGACGCTCTGGCGTTGCCATCCGGCATGTTACGCCTCACAGCTTAATGAAATGCTCGCGGTAGTAAGCCAGCTCCGCCACCGACTCGCGAATATCATCCATCGCCTGGTGCGTGCCCTGCTTGGTAAAGCCGGCCAGAATCTCCGGCTTCCAGCGGCGCGCCAGTTCCTTGAGCGTACTGACATCAAGATAGCGATAGTGGAAGTAGGCCTCCAGTTCCGGCATATATTTAAACAGAAAACGACGATCCTGACCGATGCTGTTACCGCAAATCGGCGACTTACCCGCAGGCACCCACGTTTTCAAAAATTCAATCGTCGCCAGTTCAGCGTCTCGTTCGCCCATCGTACTTGCCTTAACGCGATCTACCAGGCCGCTGCCGGTATGGGTGCGCACGTTCCAGTCATCCATTAACGCCAGTTGCGCATCGGATTGATGTACCGCAATCGTCGGCCCTTCCGCCAGAATATTCAGACTGGCATCCGTCACCAGCGTGGCTATCTCAATAATGCGATCGCGCTCGGGGTCCAGACCTGTCATCTCCAGATCGATCCAAATCAGGTTGTTTTCATCGGCACTCATGCTATTTTCCACCCTTCAGAGGTCACATTCACTGTGACTATATTCATCTACAATTGCGTGTATCATAGATGTTTTGCCCACTATGGGCGACCAGGAGCCAGTACGATTGAGCAAAAATAAACTCTCCAAAGGCCAGCAGCGCCGTGTGAACGCCAATCACCAGCGTCGTTTAAAAACGTCCGCGGAGAAAGCCGACTACGATGACAACCTGTTTGGCGAGCCTGCAGAGGGTATCGTCATTAGCCGTTTTGGTATGCATGCCGATGTGGAGTCTGCTGACGGCGAGGTTCACCGTTGCAATATCCGCCGCACCATCCGTTCGCTGGTGACGGGCGATCGCGTCGTCTGGCGTCCGGGCAAAGCCGCCGCAGAGGGCGTCAACGTAAAAGGCATCGTTGAAGCGGTGCATGAGCGCACCTCGGTATTGACGCGCCCGGACTTCTACGACGGCGTGAAGCCTATTGCCGCCAACATTGACCAAATCGTTATCGTCTCCGCGATTTTGCCGGAGCTGTCGCTGAATATCATCGATCGCTATCTGGTCGGCTGTGAAACCCTACAGGTTGAGCCGCTTATCGTACTCAATAAAATTGATCTGCTGGACGACGAAGGTATGGACTTCGTTAATGAGCAGATGGATATCTACCGCAATATCGGCTATCGCGTGCTGATGGTCTCCAGCCATACGCAGGATGGTCTGAAACCGCTGGAAGAGGCGTTAACCGGTCGCATCAGTATTTTTGCCGGGCAGTCCGGTGTCGGAAAATCCAGTCTGCTAAACGCTCTACTCGGCTTACAGAACGAGATTCTGACGAACGATGTGTCGAATGTCTCCGGTCTGGGTCAACATACCACTACCGCTGCTCGTCTGTATCATTTCCCGCATGGCGGCGATGTCATTGATTCCCCCGGCGTGCGCGAGTTCGGCTTATGGCATCTGGAGCCGGAACAAATCACCCAGGGCTTTGTCGAATTTCATGACTATTTGGGACATTGCAAATACCGGGACTGCAAGCATGACGCCGATCCAGGCTGCGCCATTCGCGAAGCGGTAGAGAACGGCGCTATTGCGGAAACCCGTTTCGAAAATTATCACCGAATTCTTGAAAGTATGGCGCAGGTAAAAACGCGTAAAAACTTTTCTGATACGGACGACTGACAGATACGCTAGGCGTCGTTAGAATCGTCCACTTTTTTCAGGATACCGGTATAACTGCCGGTTCAGGAACAACAATGGCCTGGAGGCTACCTTGTTAAACTCATTTAAACTTTCGCTACAATACATTCTGCCGAAACTATGGCTCACTCGCCTGGCGGGCTGGGGCGCAAGCAAACGAGCAGGATGGCTGACAAAACTGGTTATCGATCTCTTCGTAAAGTATTACAAAGTCGATATGACCGAGGCGCAAAAACCGGATACCGCCAGCTATCGTACGTTCAATGATTTCTTTGTTCGTCCGCTGCGTGATGACGTGCGTCCGCTCAATACCGATCCTAACATCCTGGTGATGCCTGCTGACGGCGTGATAAGCCAGTTGGGTCGTATCGAAGAAGATAAAATTTTGCAGGCCAAAGGCCATAATTACAGCCTTGAGGCGTTGCTGGCGGGTAACTACCTGATGGCGGATAAGTTCCGCAACGGCACGTTTGTGACCACTTACCTCTCCCCTCGCGACTACCATCGCGTGCACATGCCATGCAACGGCATCCTGCGTGAAATGATCTACGTACCGGGCGATCTGTTCTCCGTTAACCATCTGACCGCGCAAAACGTCCCCAACCTGTTTGCCCGCAACGAGCGCGTTATCTGCCTGTTTGATACCGAGTTCGGCCCTATGGCGCAGATTCTGGTCGGCGCAACTATTGTCGGCAGTATCGAAACCGTCTGGGCGGGGACCATTACCCCGCCGCGCGAAGGCATCATCAAGCGCTGGACCTGGCCAGAAGGCGAACATGAAGGGTCTGTCGCCTTGTTGAAAGGCCAGGAGATGGGACGCTTTAAACTGGGTTCCACGGTCATCAACTTATTTGCGCCGGGGAAAGTGAATCTGATCGAGTCGCTGGCAAGCCTGTCCGTTACCAAAATTGGCCAACCGCTGGCGACGTCGACCGAAACATTCGTCGCGCCGGAGGTAGAACCTGCTCCGCTGCCGGCAGAAGAAATTAAAGCCGAACACGGCGCCAGCCCGCTGGTTGACAATAAAAAAGACGACACCTAATCAAGAGAGAATGCTGACGTGCGCCTGATTATCGCTTTTCTGATGGCCTGGTGCCTCAGCACGGGGGCGTTCGCCGCAACGGCCCCCGACGCCAAACAAATCACGCAGGAACTGGAGCAGGCAAAAGCGGCGAAGCCCGCTCAGCCGGAAGCCGTTGAGGCGCTCCAGACTGCGTTAAACGCGCTTGAAGAGCGAAAAGGCTCGCTTGAGCGCGCGAAACAATATCAACACGTTATTGATAATTTCCCTAAGCTATCCGCCACCTTGCGCGCCCAGTTGAATAATCTGCGCGATGAACCTCGCAGCGTACCGCCAGAGATGTCCACCGAAGCGTTAAATCAGGAGATCTTGCAGGTTAGCAGCCAGCTACTGGATAAAACCCGCGAGGCGCAACAGGAGCAGGAGCGCGTCAGGGAGATCGCCGACTCGCTCAGCCAGCTTCCCCAACAGCAAAACGACGCCCGCCGCCAGCTTAATGAGATTGAGCGACGACTCGGCGCCGCAGGCGGAAGTGCCGCGCTTAGCCAGGCGCAAAGTCTCAGTATGCAGGCGGAGTCCGCCAAACTAAAAGCGTTAGTCGACGAACTGGAGTTGGCGCAACTGTCCGCCAACAACCGGCAGGAACTGGCTCGTCTGCGTTCCGAGCTGGCGGAAAAACAGAGTCAGCAATTGGATGCGTATCTTCAGGCGCTGCGCAATCAGCTCAATAGCCTGCGCCAACGTGAAGCGGAACGCGCGCTGGAAAGCACTGAGCTGCTGGCGGAAAACAGCGCCGGTTTGCCGGAAGGCATCGTCGAACAATTTAAAGTCAACCGCGAGCTGTCACAGGCGCTCAATCAACAAGCGCAGCGGATGGATCTGGTCGCCTCGCAGCAGCGACAGGCCACCAGCCAAACGTTACAGGTGCGCCAGGCGCTCAATACGCTGCGGGAGCAGTCGCAATGGCTTGGCGTGTCCAACATGCTTGGCGAAGCGCTGCGTGCGCAGGTCGCCCGTCTGCCAGAGATGCCTAAGCCGCAGCAGCTTGATACGGAAATGGCGCAGCTACGCGTCCACCGTATGCGCTATGAAGAGTTACTCAATAAGCAGCCGCAGCTACGGCAAATACGTCAGGCCAATGGACAGCCGCTGACCGCCGAGCAAAACCAGATTCTTGACGCCCAGCTTCGCACTCAGCGCGAGCTGCTCAACTCGTTGTTACAGGGCGGCGATACGCTGATCCTAGAGCTGACCAAACTGAAAGTCTCCAACAGCCAACTGGAGGATGCGCTTAAAGAGGTTAATGAAGCGACCCACCGTTATCTGTTCTGGACCGCTGACGTTAGCCCGCTATCGCTCTCCTGGCCTGTTGATTTGGTTCAGGATTTACGCCGGCTTATCTCATTAGATACGTTTAATCAGTTAGGTAAAGCCAGCATCATGATGCTGACCAGCAAAGAGACGCTACTGCCGTTATTCGGCGCGCTGGCGCTGGTCGGGTTTAGCCTCTATTCGCGCCAACACTTCAACCGGTTCCTTGAGCGCTCGGCCTCGCGCGTCGGGAAAGTCACCCAGGATCACTTCTCGCTGACGCTGCGAACGGTGTTCTGGTCGATTCTGGTCGCCTCGCCGCTGCCCGTCTTGTGGGCGACGCTCGGCTATGGTCTGCAGGAAGCCTGGCCGTATCCGCTGGCCGTCGCCATCGGCGATGGCGTGACGGCGACAGTACCGCTGTTGTGGGTAGTCATGATTTGCGCCGCTTTTGCCCGCCCTAATGGCCTGTTTGTGGCGCATTTCGGCTGGCCGCGAAACCGGGTAGCGAAAGCGATGCGCTACTACCTGATGAGCATTGGGCTGATCGTGCCGCTCATTATGGCAGTGATCATGTTTGATAATCTTAACGATCGGGAGTTTTCCGGCTCGTTGGGCCGCCTTTGCTTCATCCTGATATGCGGCGCGCTGGCGCTGGTCACGCTGAGTCTGAAAAAAGCGGGCATCCCGCTCTATCTTGATAAAGAAGGCAACGGCGACAACATGGTCAACAGCCTGCTGTGGAATATGCTGATGGGCGCGCCGCTTATCGCGATTCTGGCGGCGGCGGTGGGTTATCTGGCCACGGCGCAGGCGCTACTGGCGAGACTGGAAACCTCGGTCGCCATCTGGTTCCTGTTGCTGGTCATCTATCACGTCATTCGCCGCTGGATGCTGATCCAACGACGCCGACTGGCTTTTGACCGCGCCAAACATCGTCGGGCGGAAATGCTGGCGCAGCGCGCGCGCGGCGAAGAAGAACCGGCGCACTCCTCCAGCCTGGAAGGCGCGGTCGACATCGATGAAAGTGAAATCGATCTTGACGCTATTAGCGCCCAGTCGCTGCGTCTGGTCCGCTCAATTCTGATGCTTATCGCCCTGCTATCGGTAATTGTACTGTGGTCGGAAATCCACTCGGCATTCGGCTTCCTGGAGAATATTTCGCTGTGGGATGTCACCTCTACGGTGCAAGGCGTGGAAAGCCTGGAGCCGATTACTCTGGGGGCGGTGCTCATTGCGATTCTGGTCTTTATCATCACCACGCAGTTGGTGCGTAATCTGCCTGCGCTGCTGGAACTGGCGTTATTACAGCATCTCGATTTAACGCCTGGTACCGGTTACGCCATCACGACCATCACCAAATATCTGTTAATGCTGATTGGCGGGCTGGTCGGTTTCTCGATGATCGGCATTGAGTGGTCGAAGCTACAATGGCTGGTGGCCGCGCTCGGCGTTGGGCTTGGTTTTGGCCTGCAAGAAATTTTCGCTAACTTTATCTCCGGCCTGATTATTTTGTTTGAAAAGCCGATTCGTATCGGCGATACGGTGACCATTCGCGATCTCACCGGCAGCGTGACCAAAATCAATACCCGCGCCACCACCATCAGCGACTGGGATCGTAAAGAGATTATCGTGCCGAATAAAGCCTTTATCACCGAACAGTTTATCAACTGGTCGCTGTCTGACTCCGTTACGCGCGTGGTGTTAACCATCCCGGCACCGGCGGATGCCAATAGCGAAGAGGTGACGCAAATTCTGCTGACGGCGGCGCAGCGCTGTTCTTTGGTGCTGGACAACCCGCCGCCTGAAATCTTTCTGGTGGATCTCCAGCAGGGTATTCAAATTTTCGAACTGCGTATCTATGCCGCGGAAATGGGACACCGTATGCCATTACGCCATGAGATCCACCAATTGATTCTGGCTGGCTTCCGCGAACACGGTATTGATATGCCGTTCCCGCCGTTCCAGATGCGTCTGGAGAGCCTCGGCGGTAAACAAACGGGGAGAACGTTAACGTCAGCGGGTAAAACCAGCCGCCCGGCGGGCAGTTTGTAGCGCATGATCCAGGCAAGAAATGCCGGATGCGACCCGTCGGGTCTTATCCGGCCTACGGGCCGGCAATTAACCTGTAGGCCCGATAAGCTTGCGCCATCGGGCATTTCATCGCAGCTCACAGACATTTTCGGACTTATTATGCGTCCAGATCTGCAACAGGCAGGTTAATTTCGCTATAGCGCATTCGGAATAAATCGCCGTAACCCACCAGTTCTCCGCGAAATACGAGGCATCTTATAACATACGCGCAATAAATATCCGACACATGTTTCCACTTATCCTCATCGCGATCCCTTAACGTGCCAATAGTCATTCCTACTACCATCGCAACCTTTCGACGTGCAACATGAACGGAAGAAAGAATAACCTTTTCTATTTCAAGGATATCTTCCGGAGTAAAATTGAGTGCCCTAACCTCATCTTCCGTGATAATCGGGTCTCTCGAACTATCATTCATAATGTTCTCCATCGGGCAATAAACGCCGGATGCGACCCTTGGGGTCTTATCCGGCATACGGTCTTTACTCCGCCGCCCACTCCGGATCAGCGCTCATGCGGCTGCTGTAATTCTGATAAATCGCCATCGCCAGCAGCGAGAAGAAGATCGGGCCGCCGATCATCCACAAGGCGCTGTCCCAACCCCCAGCTTCAATCACCGGCTGGATGATGGTAAAGACGTTGGCAAACGTCACCACCAGCACCACAACACCCGTCGCGACCAGGGTAGAGGCTTTGGTTTTAAAGAGAACAAATGGCCGCTCCAGATCCTGACGCGCTTTAAAGAAGGGAAATGCCAGCGCAAGGAACAGGTATGGCAAGGTCATTGAGACGTTCGCCATCAGCGTGAGTTTGTTATAAAACGCCGATGCGGTGTCACCGCCAAAAGAGACCAGCAAAATAAACAGACTCACCAGCACGCACTGTAGCCACATAGCGGTCGCCGGCATACCGTTAGCGTTCAGTGTCGTCATCGGCGCGGGCCACAACGCTTTTGGCGTCCCC
The DNA here is from genome assembly GCF_046551895.1 of Salmonella sp. SAL03688. NCBI lineage: Bacteria > Pseudomonadati > Pseudomonadota > Gammaproteobacteria > Enterobacterales > Enterobacteriaceae > Salmonella > Salmonella sp. SAL03688. The sequence goes on along the minus strand of NZ_JBGDVI010000010.1, from coordinate 149,600 downwards.
TGAATAATGGCTTTCAGCGGTGAATAGCTCAACGTAAAAAACGCGCCGGTATAAGCCAGAAACATAGAAAGGCCGGTGATACGCGCAAACCAGACGCCCACCGTCATCGCTGCGTCCGGAGAAAGGTTTAACGCGTTACCTAATGTCGTGCCTAAACTCGACATCAAAATGTAGGTAATATTCCCTAAGTTAACGGCGCTATTACTTAATATCTGTTGCCAGTTAGTACTGACGCCCCATAAAAAGATCGCCAAAGAATAACCAATTGAAATCACAATGGCCGCGAAGACAATACCTTTCGCAAAATTCTTTTCCGGTTTCTCGGTTTTATCCACCAGTCCGCCGACAGCCTCAATACCGCCGTAAGCAAAAATAGCAAATACCACAAATGACAACATTGCCAGACCGGAGTGATAACCCGGATTCGGTGACGAGGTAAAATTAATTTCTTGTGCAAAATGCCCACCATTTAATAACAAAATAGCGACACTCACTAACAATAAAACTAAATTAAGACACATTACGGCAATACCTCCGACCGCCGTAATTCGCGCAATTTTATTGATCCCTCTGGCGGCGACACACGTCACCAGAATCATCCAGCCAACGGCGAGCAGCCCGACAACCTGCGTAGGCTCAAGCCCCGCAATACGCCAGTGCTGCGTCATATCGGCGCCAAAAACAAAAGTAGAAAACGGTACCCAAATTTTTGCCGCCGTACTTACCATCCATATGACATACGATGAAAACCACATAAACGTGCCGATAAACGCGTAACGTGGCCCCACGCTATTATTCATCCACGAATAGATCCCGCCCTCTTCTTTGCGATAAGCGGAACCCATTTCAGCCATCATTAAGGCGAATGGAATAAAAAACAGCAAGGCAGAAAATATATACCACGGGATTGCGCTATACCCCATTAAATAAAACGCCGACGGGCTATTCGCAAAACCAAAAACAGAAGTAAAAATCATCAGGATAAGCCCAATAAGGCTCATCTTTTTTATCGTGTGGGTCATTCAACCATCCCTTACTCTCGAGCGCGTTTGCCAGACGCCGCTCACCGATTGACGCCGCCTTCTTTTTTACAAAGGTCAGCGATAAAAAAATCAACACAGGATTGATACCTAAATGGCATCAAAGTTCCAGCCTTATGTTGTGGCAAACAGAGGATAATTGAAAAAATATGCTACAAAATGGCGCTTATTGCGCCATTTTATCTCGCGAAAGAGTGAATTTCAGATTTACGCCCGATCGACCGTAAAAGCAATCACGTCCGCCAGGCTTTCTGCTCCCAGCGCCAGCATCACCAGACGATCAACACCCAGCGCCACGCCGGAACAATCCGGTAGACCGGCGGCCAGCGCATCCAGTAGATTTTGGTCAATCGGCTGCTGCGGCAGACCGCGAGCGGCGCGCTTACGATTGTCCTGTTCAAAGCGCTGTTGTTGCTCACGTGCGTCCGTCAGTTCGTGGAAACCATTCGCCAGCTCAATACCTTTGTAGTACACCTCAAAGCGCTCGGCGACGCGATGATCCTCGGTACTGATTTGTGCCAGCGATGCCTGACTGGCCGGAAAGTGATAAATAAAGGTCGGCTTTTCTTTACCTATATGCGGCTCAACCCCCATCGTGAACAGCAGTTGCAGCAACGTATCACGGTCTTCTTCCGTATCGGCGATATTGCTTAAATCAAGCTTTGCCGCCGCCTCACGCAGTTGCGTTTTATCTGCTGATAACGGGTCAATCTCCAGATGGCGCTGAAACGCCTGTTGATAGGAGAGACTTTCCGCAGGTTGACAATCCAGCACTTGCTGAAGCAAATCATCCACTTCATTCATCAGGCGGTACATATCGTAATGCGGGCGATACCACTCCAGCATGGTGAATTCCGGATTATGATGTCGTCCCATCTCTTCATTACGGAAACTGCGGCATAGCTGGAAAACCGGACCGCACCCTGCCGCCAGCAGGCGTTTCATATGGTATTCCGGACTGGTCATTAAATAGAGGTTGATCCCCTGGGAATGGCCAGGTCCGACGAAACGCGTTTCGAACGGGAACAGATGAATGTCTGTGACCGTCGCCTGACTCATGCAGGGCGTCTCAACCTCAAGCACTCCACGATCGGCAAAGAAACGACGGATTTCCGCCATAATCGCCGCACGTTTTAATAAATTGGGGATGGACGCGCTCGGCTGCCAGGTTGCCGTTTCGCTCATGATTCTTTCTCCAGTTTAAGACAAGGTCACGAAGTCTACTCGCAACGCGCGGGCGAAACAAATTTTGCGCAGGCGTATCGGGCGCCTTCTGGAGGGTAAAAAAAGTGATTTCAGATGGTTTAGTAATTAAATTAATCAAAATCAATGATAATTCATCCCTCTGATACGCTAAAAAAATCGAACACGTCAAATTTCCCTCACATCCCTGAGACTATACTGTTGTACCCATAAAGGAGCAGTGGAAACGCATTCATACTTCGCAGAACCCAGAGGCTTTATCTGGCTGCGCGAGGGTGAAATTACAATAATCTGGAGGAATGTCGTGCAAACCTTTCAAGCCGATCTTGCCATTATAGGCGCCGGTGGCGCGGGATTACGTGCTGCAATTGCTGCCGCACAGGCGAATCCCAATGCTAAAATCGCACTGATCTCAAAAGTGTACCCGATGCGCAGCCACACCGTCGCTGCCGAAGGGGGTTCAGCCGCTGTCGCCCAGGATCATGACAGCTTTGACTACCATTTTCACGATACGGTAGCAGGCGGAGACTGGCTGTGTGAGCAGGATGTCGTGGATTACTTTGTCCACCATTGTCCCACTGAGATGACGCAGCTGGAGCAATGGGGCTGCCCGTGGAGCCGCCGTCCGGACGGTAGCGTTAACGTGCGTCGCTTCGGTGGTATGAAAATCGAGCGTACCTGGTTCGCCGCGGATAAAACCGGCTTCCATATGCTGCATACCCTGTTCCAGACTTCCCTGCAGTTCCCACAAATCCAGCGCTTTGACGAACATTTTGTGCTGGATATTCTGGTTGATGACAACCATGCGCGCGGCCTGGTGGCAATGAACATGATGGAAGGCACGCTGGTGCAAATCCGCGCCAACGCCGTGGTCATGGCGACAGGCGGCGCAGGCCGCGTATACCGCTATAACACCAACGGCGGCATCGTCACCGGCGACGGGATGGGCATGGCGCTGAGCCACGGCGTTCCGCTGCGTGATATGGAATTCGTTCAGTATCACCCGACCGGCCTGCCAGGTTCCGGTATCCTGATGACCGAAGGTTGCCGCGGCGAAGGCGGTATTCTGGTCAATAAAAATGGCTACCGTTACCTGCAAGACTACGGCATGGGCCCCGAAACGCCGCTGGGCGAGCCGAAAAACAAATATATGGAACTGGGGCCACGCGACAAAGTATCCCAGGCTTTCTGGCACGAATGGCGTAAAGGCAACACCATCTCCACGCCGCGCGGCGATGTGGTTCACCTCGACCTGCGTCATCTCGGCGAGAAGAAACTGCATGAACGTCTGCCGTTCATTTGCGAACTGGCGAAAGCCTATGTCGGCGTCGATCCGGTTAAAGAACCGATTCCAGTACGTCCGACCGCGCACTACACCATGGGCGGCATTGAAACCGACCAGAACTGTGAAAGCCGTGTCAAAGGGCTGTTTGCCGTTGGCGAATGCTCCTCTGTTGGCCTGCATGGCGCGAACCGCCTCGGTTCCAACTCACTGGCGGAACTGGTGGTGTTTGGTCGTCTGGCTGGCGAACAAGCAATGGAACGCGCTGCTACGGCAGGCGCCGCAAATAGCGCCGCGCTCGACGCCCAGGTTGCCGATATTGAACAACGTCTGAAAAATCTGGTGAACCAGGAAGGCAACGAAAACTGGTCGAAGATCCGCGATGAGATGGGTCTGTCTATGGAAGAAGGTTGCGGTATTTACCGTACTCCGGAACTGATGCAGAAAACCGTTGATAAACTGGCCGAGCTTCAGGAACGTTTCAAGCGCGTACGTATCTCCGATACCTCCAGCGTGTTCAACACTGACCTGCTGTATACCATCGAACTGGGTCATGGTCTGAACGTAGCGGAATGTATGGCGCACTCTGCGCTGGCGCGTAAAGAGTCCCGCGGCGCGCATCAGCGTCTGGATGAAGGCTGTACCGAGCGCGACGATGTGAACTTCCTCAAGCACACCCTCGCCTTCCGCGATGCTGATGGCACGACCCGTCTGGAATACAGCGACGTGAAAATCACCACCCTGCCGCCAGCCAAACGTGTTTACGGCGGTGAAGCGGAAGCAGCCGATAAGAAGGAGAAGGCGAATGGCTGAGATGAAAAACCTGAAAGTTGAGGTGGTTCGCTATAACCCGGAAACCGATACCGCGCCGCACAGTGCTTTCTATGAAGTTCCTTATGATGAAACAACATCGCTACTGGACGCGTTGGGCTACATCAAAGATAACCTGTCGCCAGACCTGAGCTACCGCTGGTCCTGCCGTATGGCGATCTGCGGCTCCTGCGGCATGATGGTCAACAACGTCCCTAAACTGGCGTGTAAAACCTTCCTGCGCGATTACACCAACGGTATGAAGGTGGAAGCGCTGGCGAACTTCCCGATTGAGCGCGATCTGGTTGTCGATATGACGCACTTTATCGAAAGCCTGGAAGCGATCAAACCGTACATTATTGGCAACTCTCGCACGCCAGATCAGGGGCCGAATGTCCAGACCCCGGCGCAAATGGCGAAGTATCACCAGTTCTCCGGTTGCATCAACTGTGGTCTGTGCTACGCCGCGTGCCCGCAGTTCGGTCTGAATCCTGAATTTATCGGACCGGCTGCGATTACGCTGGCGCATCGCTATAACGAAGATAGCCGCGATCACGGTAAGAAGGAGCGTATGGCGCAGTTGAACAGTCCGAACGGCGTATGGACCTGTACTTTCGTGGGCTACTGCTCCGAAGTCTGTCCAAAACATGTCGATCCGGCTGCGGCCATTCAGCAGGGTAAAGTGGAAAGCTCGAAAGACTTTCTTATCGCCACCCTGAAACCACGCTAAGGAGTGCAACATGACGACTAAACGCAAACCCTATGTGCGGCCGATGACGTCCACCTGGTGGAAAAAACTGCCGTTTTATCGCTTTTATATGCTGCGCGAAGGCACAGCGGTGCCGGCAGTCTGGTTCAGTATTGAACTGATTTTCGGTCTGTTTGCGCTCAAACACGGCGCGGAATCCTGGATGGGATTCGTCGGCTTTTTACAAAACCCGGTGGTAGTGATCTTAAACCTGATCACCCTGGCGGCCGCGCTGCTGCACACCAAAACCTGGTTTGAACTGGCGCCGAAGGCGGCCAATATCATTGTAAAAGACGAAAAAATGGGGCCAGAGCCAATCATCAAAGGGCTTTGGGTGGTCACTGCGGTAGTCACCGTAGTCATTCTGTATGTTGCCCTGTTCTGGTAAGGAGTCCCGGATGATTAATCCAAACCCAAAACGTTCTGATGAACCCGTATTCTGGGGACTGTTTGGCGCAGGCGGTATGTGGGGCGCGATCATCGCGCCGGTGATCGTGCTACTGGTTGGCATCATGCTGCCGCTGGGGCTATTTCCGGGCGATGCCCTGAGTTTTGAGCGCGTACTGACGTTCGCCCAAAGCTTTATTGGTCGCGTTTTTCTGTTCCTGATGATCGTGCTGCCGCTATGGTGTGGCCTACACCGTATGCACCACGCGATGCATGACCTGAAAATCCACGTGCCTGCGGGCAAATGGGTCTTCTACGGTCTGGCGGCAATCCTGACCGTTGTGACGGCGATTGGCGTTATCACTCTCTAAGTTGCCACGACGCCCTCTTATCTACCCGATAAGAGGGCGTTTTTTCTTTTCCTGCCTCTCATTTTCCCACCAGGTTCTACACTTAGAAAAAACACTGGAAGGAAAATTTTATGCGCATTCTGCCCGTCGTTGCTGCAGTTACGGCTGCATTTCTGGTTGTCGCCTGTAGTTCGCCTACTCCGCCTAAAGGCGTTACCGTGGTAAATAACTTTGATGCCAAACGTTACCTCGGCACCTGGTATGAGATCGCACGCCTCGATCATCGATTTGAACGTGGGCTGGAACAAGTCACGGCCACCTATAGCCTGCGTGACGATGGCGGGATTAATGTCATCAATAAAGGCTATAACCCGGAGCGGGGAATGTGGCAAAAAACAGAAGGCAAAGCGTATTTTACCGGTAGTCCAAACCGCGCCGCGCTCAAGGTCTCTTTTTTCGGCCCGTTCTACGGCGGCTATAACGTGATTGCGCTTGACCGGGAATACCGTCATGCGCTGGTGTGCGGCCCGGATCGCGACTATCTGTGGATACTCTCTCGCACGCCAACGCTTTCTGAGGAAATAAAACAGCAAATGCTGGCCGTCGCGACCCGGGAGGGGTTTGACGTCAATAAATTAATTTGGGTAAAACAATCAGGTTCGTAGCAATATCAGCGACGAATTAATGCGCACTGAGTTTTAGCCCAATGATACCCGCGACGATCAAGCCAAGACTGAGCAAACGCGCCGGTGAGGCAGACTCGCCCAGCAGAAGGATACCGGTGATTGCCGCCCCAACGGCGCCGATGCCGGTCCAGATGGCGTACGCCGTTCCAACAGGCAGCGTTTTCATTGCCCAGGAAAGTAACGCCATACTGATAACCATGGCCGTAATGGTGATAATACTGGGGGTCAGACGAGAAAAACCGTGGGTATACTTCAGGCCGACAGCCCATACCACTTCAAGTAAACCAGCGATTAATAGAATGATCCAGGACATAGCAGGCTCCAGATAATTAATGGGGCCGTCCCCGGTGAGAATAGCGTTTACAGGTCGTCCTGTAACGTATACGGATGAAAAGCCATTCTTGCCTGAGAGAAAATGAATTTCAACCTTTTTATTTTTTTCCGTCTAAAGGCGGGAATTGGCCCTTTTAAGCCGCGTAGTTTTCGCATTTAGCGCCCACAGGAGTTCTCTATGATGGAACGCCTTCTGGGAAAGAAAGTGCTTTATCTACTTCCGGGTGCAAAAAACTATGTTGAAAATTTTAGTGATAGACCGATGCCACTTTACCCGTACGGGCATGGAGGCCTGGCTTAATCACACTGATGTGCTCAGTTCTTCACTGCTGGTATCCGGGATGAATAACCTTATACTGGCGAAAGAACATATTCTGCAATGGAAGCCCCATCTGGTTATCGCTGATTTATATGGTTTTCTCAACGATGCCTTACCCGAGCAGCCTATCAATGCATTTTTTGCCGCCTGCAGGATGACGCCGTTGGTATTATTACAGTCAGGGAATATGCCGTACAGACCGCAATATGCCAGTCATGCGGTGTTATCTAAACACACGCCTTTACATGAGCTTGCACAACGAATTAAAGGAGCGCTATATACTCATCCACTGCAGGAAGCGCCGGAAAGCGCCACGCCATTGCTCTCTCCGCAGGAGGAAAAAGTGCTCGCGATGTGGACGGAAGGCACCAGCAATAAAGAGATTGCGTATGCGCTTGGCATTCACGGGAAAACGGTTTACACCTATAAACGTAATATCCGTATGAAACTTCATATGGATAACCGGTATTCTCCCTTTCTTATGCTTCCGGAGAAAATCGATTAACGGTACGACGCCATGCCGTACCGTTGATGATTACTGCTGAGCTCTGGTTGCAGCGCCAGAGATCGCACTACCACCGTCCGAGATGTCCTCGCCCACGCCGCGCGTGGTATTACAAGCAGTTAATACAGTGGAAAGTACCAAAACAGAAAAGATCGCTGCAATTGTCTTTTTAACCATAATGTCTTCCTTTTCTAGCCAATGTTGTTTGTGTATAGCAACTTAATAATAGACAACATCCCAGAAAATGACGGGCGATCGACTAATTTTAGGAAGACGAGAAGCGATTAGCTGGCTGCGCGGGAGATGGCGTGGCCAAGATGCTGAATATCTTCGCCGAAGCCGCGGGCGGTATTACATGCCGTTAATAATGTGCCGGTAAGAAGAACCAGTGCGACAAGGCAGATAAAGCGTTTCATCATTGAGGCGCGAAAAATAGGATGGCGCAGCATACGCTGCACCATTTTTCCCGATAACGTAAATTATTTTACGCGGGATACGTATTCGCCGGAACGGGTATCGACTTTGATCACTTCGCCAATCTGCACGAACAGCGGAACTTTAACCACTGCGCCAGTAGACAGCGTGGCTGGTTTGCCGCCAGTACCTGCGGTATCGCCCTTCAGACCTGGGTCGGTATCAACAATTTCCAGTTCAACAAAGTTCGGCGGAGTGACAGAGATAGGCTGACCGTTCCACAGGGTCACGATGCATTCCGCCTGATCCAACAGCCATTTTGCGTTGTCGCCGATAGCCTTGGCATCTGCAGACAGCTGCTCGAAGGTTTCGTTGTTCATGAAATGCCAGAACTCACCGTCGTTGTACAGGTAAGTCAGGTTCATATCGACTACATCCGCGCCTTCAGCGGAATCGGTCGATTTGAAGGTTTTCTCAACGCGCGTGCCGGTCAGCAGACGGCGCAGCTTAACGCGGGCAAACGCCTGGCCTTTACCCGGTTTCACGAATTCACTGGATTCAACCGCATAAGGTTCGCCATCCAACATGATTTTAAGACCGGAACGAAAATCGTTGCTATAGTAAGTCGCCATAAGGCCCTCTGAAATTGTTAACTGGTAGCTAAGCCACAAAATGGCGCATATTGTAACCCTAAATACCCCATTGCGAGAAGATTGGTTAGCGCAACTTGCCGATGTTGTGACCAATCCCGACGAACTGCTGCATCTTTTACAGATTGAAGCTGATGAAAACCTCCGGGCAGGACAGGACGCCAGGCGCTTGTTTGCCCTCCGCGTGCCGCGCGCTTTTATTGCGCGCATGGAGAAGGGCAACCCTGACGATCCTCTTTTACGTCAAGTGCTGACGTCCCGGGATGAATTTATTGTCGCCCCCGGTTTCTCCACCGACCCGCTGGAAGAGCAACACAGCGTGGTGCCAGGATTATTGCATAAATACCAAAACAGGGCGCTATTGCTGGTAAAAGGCGGATGTGCGGTAAATTGCCGCTACTGTTTCCGTCGTCACTTCCCGTATGCGGAGAATCAAGGCAATAAGCGCAACTGGACAGTCGCGCTGGAGTATATCGCCGCACACCCGGAACTGGATGAGATCATCTTTTCCGGCGGCGATCCGCTGATGGCGAAAGATCATGAGCTGGACTGGCTGCTCACGCAACTGGAAGCCATTAAGCACGTCAAGCGGCTACGCATCCACAGTCGGTTGCCTATCGTCATCCCGGCACGCATTACTGACGAACTGGTCGCCCGCTTTGACCAGTCACGTCTGCAAATTTTGTTGGTGAACCATATCAACCACGCTAATGAAGTGGACGAGGCATTCTGCCTGGCGATGAAGAAACTGCGCCACGTGGGCGTCACGCTTCTCAACCAGAGCGTCCTGCTGCGTGGCGTGAATGATAACGCGCGAACGCTGGCGAATCTGAGCAACGCGCTATTTGACGCCGGCGTGATGCCCTATTACCTGCATGTGCTGGATAAAGTGCAGGGCGCCGCGCATTTTATGGTCACCGATGACGAAGCCCGGCAAATCATGCGCGAACTGCTCACGCTGGTATCCGGCTATATGGTGCCAAGACTGGCGCGTGAAATCGGCGGCGAACCGAGCAAAACACCGCTGGATTTACAGCTTCGGCAGTGCTAATCCTCGCGGGTGCGTCAGGGACGACGAAAAATATTACCGCGCGATATCACGAGGAGATTCCCCCGCGATTCTCCTCACCCTTTGGCGACGATAAACTAACCTTCGTTAAATACACCTTTCCGGTCCTCTCTTTTCAATAAAGTCCGTTTTAGGACTCGCTTAGCGTGTACTGCATTTTCGAATTATACTGGTTCTCCTTTTTATAGGACGGCATAAACAATTTATATATCAAATACATTGCAGTAAAACATTTAATTATTTTATATTTGTGGAGAATTGACATGGCCTTAACGATTAAGGGACTAAATACCGGCGTTATTCGTCACAATGATAAGTTTATCGCGCTGGCGCTTAAGGTGAAGTCACTGAGAAATAAAGAAACACTGCTTTTCTTTCCTGTGCTCGCGCTGCGAGACTTGTTGATCGGCCTTGAACACCGGCTTTATCTACAACACTCGCTTCCGGAACAAGAGCAGGAAAAACGCCAGAAAGCTAAAAGCAGTCATGTGCTTAAAATGCATGAGAATATTCCGGCAATACTCCGTGAAGAGCTGGAAAACGCCGATGTTAATCAGCGTGTTGAATCTTTAGCGTTGAGCGATAATACAGAAAAAGTATTAACCTTTACGTTAAAGCTGCACAATGGTAGCCATCTTGATTTACAGGTCGGTGAGTGGCAGGTTGAAGTTCTGGTGATGGCTATTATTCACGCCATTAATAATGCCGAAATGCGTGAGCTCGCATTGCGTATTTCTTCAATGCTGGACTTTTTACCATTATACGATGCTGACTGCCTGGAAAACGGTAATATCGAATTCGATACCTATAACCAGCCTGACTGGAAACATAATCTGTATAACCATTATTTAGCGCTCGTTTATCGTTATACGGATGAGACAGGACAATCGCATGATTGCGGCACCATCATTAAGACCCGTAGTCAGTCAGGCTCTAAAGAAGCTGAAGCGATATCACGCCGCTTGCTGAATTTCAGCCCGCGTCTTAAAAAGCTGGAAGGAAAACCGTGTAAGGTTTTTGTCAGAACGCTTGGAACCGGTAAAGCAGCGCGTCTGACGCAAGATCAATGCATGCGCGCGTTGCATAATCTACGCATGGCATCATCGCAGGAAAAACGCTAACCATATCGCCCTCTGAATCTTTCAGAGGGCGTTACGATTCAGACATATCAGTTCGGACATTTATAAACCTGGCCGTTCATCTCGCTGGCCGTCGGGACAAAACTGGACAACATGCCCTGTGACGGACTACTTACGCCATACAGCACGTTTCCACCCATCGCGGCCGCCTGATTACGCAGATCGTTCGCTGCGCCACGCATTGAGCCACCCTCTTCGCCGTGCTGGCCTGAAAACCAGTTACTCTGTTTACCAGTTGCCGTACCAATTAGCTGGCATTCCGCGCCTGGCTTATCTTCGACAAAGCGTACATTTTGGCCGGCAGCGGTGAGTTCGTTGCTGGAGCTACAACCCGCCATCAGCAGCGCGGCGCCAACGATCCCTGCTAAATATTTCACGTGCATGTTATTCCCCATAATCAATGAGCTGGACGTTTTGTCCGTATCTGAATCTTATACTAAAAAGATGACTAAAAGAAAAACCCCCGGTCATTTCTGCCCGGGGGTTTCTCAATTCTGGGAGATAAACATCCAAATCATTCTGGTTGCAGGAAGGCGGCCAGTTTGTTAATCCCCAGTCACTTACTCAAGTAAGTGACTGGGGTTAGCCAACGCATCTGCAGCCTGAAGGATGCAGGGTGTGGGCAATTACATCATGCCGCCCATACCACCCATACCACCCATGCCGCCAGCAGCGCCTAAATCAGGAGCATCGCTTTTCGGCAGGTCGGTCACCATGCACTCGGTAGTGATCATCAGACCAGCCACAGAAGCCGCGTACTGCAGCGCAGAACGGGTAACTTTGGTTGGGTCCAGGATACCCATATCGATCATGTTGCCGTATTCTTCAGTTGCTGCGTTGTAACCGTAGTTACCGTCGCCGCCTTTAACGGTGTTAGCGACAACAGACGGCTCTTCGCCGCAGTTCAGCACGATCTGACGCAGCGGAGCTTCCATTGCGCGCAGCGCAACTTTGATACCCACGTTCTGGTCTTCGTTCTGGCCTTTCAGGTCAGCAATTTTAGAAGCAACGCGGATCAGCGCAACGCCACCACCAGCAACCACGCCTTCTTCTACCGCAGCACGGGTCGCGTGCAGGGCATCTTCAACGCGGGCTTTCTTCTCTTTCATTTCAACTTCGGTCGCAGCGCCAACTTTGATTACCGCAACGCCGCCTGCCAGTTTCGCTACGCGCTCCTGCAGTTTTTCACGATCGTAGTCGGAGGTCGCTTCTTCAATCTGCTGACGGATCTGAGCAACACGGCCCTGGATGGCAGCTTCTTCACCCACGCCATCGATGATGGTGGTGGTGTCTTTGTTGATCACAACACGTTTCGCCTGACCCAGGTCTTCCAGGGTTGCTTTTTCCAGCTCCATACCGATCTCTTCAGAGATTACGGTACCGCCGGTCAGGGTAGCGATATCCTGCAGCATCGCCTTACGACGATCGCCGAAGCCCGGTGCCTTAACAGCAGCCACTTTCACGATGCCACGCATGGTGTTAACAACCAGGGTAGCCAGCGCTTCGCCTTCAACATCTTCAGCGATGATCAGCAGCGGTTTGCCTGCTTTTGCAACGGCTTCCAGAACCGGCAGCATTTCGCGGATGTTGGAGATTTTCTTATCAGCCAGCAGGATGAACGGGCTTTCCAGCTCTACTGCGCCAGTTTCCGGCTTGTTGATGAAGTAAGGAGACAGGTAGCCGCGGTCAAACTGCATACCTTCAACCACGTCCAGTTCGTCCTGCAGACCGGTACCGTCTTCAACGGTGATGACGCCTTCTTTACCGACTTTATCCATCGCTTCCGCGATCAGTTTACCTACGGTTTCGTCGGAGTTAGCGGAGATAGTACCTACCTGAGCAATCGCTTTAGAGTCGGAGCACGGTACGGACAGGGCTTTCAGCTCTTCAACCGCCGCAGCAACCGCTTTGTCGATACCACGTTTCAGGTCCATCGGGTTCATGCCCGCAGCAACGGCTTTCAGGCCTTCGGTAATGATGGACTGCGCCAGTACGGTCGCGGTGGTGGTGCCGTCGCCTGCAGCATCGTTCGCTTTAGAGGCAACTTCTTTCACCATCTGCGCGCCCATGTTTTCAAACTTGTCTTCCAGTTCGATTTCACGCGCTACGGAAACACCATCTTTAGTGATAGTCGGCGCACCGAAAGATTTATCCAGAACCACGTTACGGCCTTTCGGACCGAGGGTTACTTTCACTGCATCTGCCAGTACGTTTACGCCGCGCAGCATTTTCACACGAGCGTCGTTACCGAATTTTACGTCTTTAGCTGCCATTTTCTCTTTCCCTTAAATTCGTATGTTCAGTGTCGTTCGCGGATTACGCTTCAACAATTGCCAGAATGTCGCTTTCAGACATGATCAACACTTCTTCATTGTCGATCTTTTCAGATTTCACACCGTAGCCATCGTTAAAAATAACGATGTCGCCAACTTTCACGTCCAGCGGCTGTACAGTACCGTTGTCCAGGATGCGACCCTTACCGACAGCGATGATTTCGCCACGAGTTGATTTACCCGCTGCGGAACCGGTCAGTACGATGCCGCCAGCAGATTTGGACTCAACTTCTTTACGTTTGACGATCACACGATCATGTAACGGACGAATACTCATTGATAGCTCTCCTTTGAGAAAGTCATTATCAGTTATGGGTGACGCCGGCCCGTAAACGGTTTCCCGGCTGGTGACCAGAGAGATGGGGATGGGGTTTTGCCCCTTCAAGGGGGGAGATGAAAAAAAATTCTTCTGAGCGAAAAAAGCGGTAAAAACGCTACTTATCTCACGTTTACCCAAGGTTTAGAACATCCTGCTATAAGAAAAGGCGTGTGTGATACGCTTAAAAATGTCTGTCGTCACCTGACGTTACAATTCCGCCGGATAATGAGCTGATGAATGAACTAAAAAAAGAGCTTGGGTTGGTTCAGGGCGTTATCTTGTTAACCACATCATTATTAGGGACTGGCGTTTTTGCGCTTCCGGAGCTGGCTGCGCTGGCAGCAGGCGACATCAGCCTTTGGGCATGGCCGCTGCTCATTATTTTGATTTTCCCTATTGCGATTGTCTTTGCTGTGCTGGGGCGCCATTTTCCACACGCTGGCGGCGTAGCGCATTTTGTCGGGATGGCATTTGGCCCGCGTCTGCAACGAGTGATCAGTTGGCTGTTTTTATCAGTCATTCCTGTTAGTTTTCCCGCAGCCTTGCATATTGCGGTGGGTTTCGGCCAGGCGCTGTTTGGCTGGCAAAGCGAACAGCTCTTATTTGGGGAGCTGGGTACTCTAGGTTTGCTATGGTTTATGGGATCGCGCGGCGCCAGCTCCAGCGCCAACCTGCAAGCCATTATCGCTGGATTAATTATCGCGCTTATTGCCGCCATTCTGTGGAAAGGCGCGATTAAACCTGCAGATATCACCTTCCCAGCCGCAAACGAAATCACCTTTTCCCGGCTGTGTACCGCCCTGGCGATCATGTTCTGGGGATTTGTGGGAATTGAGGCTTTTACGCATTTGTCGTCTGAATTTAAAAATCCTGAACGTGATTTTCCGAGCGCATTGATCATTGGCCTGATGCTGGCCGGCTCCATTTATTGGACCTGTACCGCCGTGGTGCTGCATTTTGGCGTCTATAGCGACAAGATAGCGGCAACAGCCTCGCTACCGCTTGTTATTGTTCATCTCTTCGGTATCCAGGCGTTGTGGGTAGCCTGCATTATTGGTTATCTCACCTGCTTTGCCAGCCTGAATGTGTATGCTCAGAGTTTTGCGCGTCTGATATGGACGCAAATGCAATATCAGCCCGATCACTATCTGGCTCAACTCTCTCCCGGGCGCCTTCCCTTGCACGCGTTAAACGTTATTCTGGCCTGTTGTTGCGTGAGTTCCCTGGTCGTCTACGCCCTGAAGATTAACCTCAATGCGCTGATCGTCTATGCTAACGGTATTTTTATTATGCTCTATCTGCTTTGTATGCTGGCGGGCTGTCGACTGTTGAAAGGGCGTTGCTATGCACTGGCGGTGACGGGTTGTCTACTGTGCCTGTTATTGCTGGCAATGCTGGGGTGGAAAAGCTTATATGCCATTATCATGCTGGCTGCATTATGGCTGTTTTTACCGAAGCGAAAACGCATGGCGTAAGACGCATCCGCTGGCCGGATAGCGCCTCACGCGACTTATCCGACCAACATCTCTACCTTTAATCCCGACGATCGTCTTTATGTTCAATACGATCGCGATCGTCATCTTTACGCTGATACTCGCCGTCAAATGTTTCGCCACCGCCAGTACCTGCGCTAAACCCGCCGCCCGGCATCCGGGAAAAACGTAAATGCGGCAGCAACTTCAGCGTCAAATGTTTTTGCACCGGCGGTAACAAAAGGAGAAGGCCGAGAAAATCGGTGAAAAATCCCGGCAACAGGAGCAGTAAGCCAGCGATGATCAGCGATACACTCTTAATCATTTCTGCCGCCGGGCTCTCACCGGCCGCCATTTTTTGTTGCATCAGCAAAAAGTTTTTAAAACCCTGGTTACGTACCAGCGACATACCGATAACAGACGTAAAAATCACCAGGATTAGCGTCATCAGGACACCAAGCACATGGGCGACCTGGATAAAGATAGAAATCTCAATGTAAACATAGAGAAAGACAGCTAAAAAGGGTATCCAGCGCAAAGGACTCTCCTGTAAGTCATGGCCGTCTGCGACGACCATTTGAATGGGGTTGCGATTCGCATCGATTCGATATGGTGGTGCGTAGCAAAATTTCAAGTGGTTTGTACGCCTATTTTAGGTAGTAATACTAAAGCGGTGACCTATTTCACAAAATAATAAATAAGGGGTAAATTCCCACACTTTAAGTGATCCAGATTACGGTAGGAATTCTGAACCAGCATATGATCTCGTTTATCAGGCCGATGGAGGGGATAATCGTCGGTCAGAAAACATTCGAAATCACATATATCCTGTGTGTTTTAAAGTAAAAATCATTGGCAGCTTGAAAAAGAAGGTTCACATGTCAAACAACATTCGTATCGAAGAAGATCTGTTGGGTACCAGGGAAGTTCCAGCTGAAGCCTACTATGGTGTTCACACTCTGAGAGCGATTGAAAACTTCTACATTAGCAATAACAAAATCAGCGACATCCCTGAATTTGTGCGTGGCATGGTTATGGTAAAAAAAGCGGCGGCGCTGGCCAACAAAGAGCTGCAAACCATTCCTAAGAGTGTGGCGAACGCCATCATTGCCGCATGTGATGAAGTCCTTAACAACGGTAAGTGCATGGACCAGTTCCCGGTAGATGTCTACCAGGGCGGCGCGGGCACTTCCGTCAACATGAATACCAACGAAGTGCTGGCCAACATCGGGCTGGAACTGATGGGTCATCAGAAAGGTGAATATCAGTACCTGAACCCGAACGACCACGTGAATAAATGTCAATCCACTAACGACGCCTATCCGACAGGCTTCCGTGTAGCGGTTTACGCCTCTATTGTCAAACTGATCGATGCCATCAACCAGTTGCGTGAAGGTTTCGAACGTAAAGCGGTTGAATTCCAGGACATCCTGAAAATGGGTCGTACCCAGTTGCAGGACGCCGTACCGATGACGCTTGGTCAAGAATTCCGTGCGTTCAGCATCCTGCTGAAAGAAGAAGTGAAAAGCATCGAGCGTACTGCTGAGCTGCTGCTGGAAGTCAACCTTGGCGCAACGGCAATCGGCACCGGTCTGAACACGCCGAAAGAATATTCTCCGCTGGCGGTGAAAAAACTGGCTGAAGTCACTGGTTTCGCCTGTGTTCCGGCGGAAGATCTGATTGAGGCGACATCTGACTGTGGCGCGTATGTTATGGTTCACAGCGCGCTGAAACGTCTGGCAGTGAAGATGTCCAAAATCTGTAACGACCTGCGCTTGCTCTCTTCTGGTCCTCGTGCCGGCCTGAACGAGATCAACCTGCCGGAACTGCAGGCGGGCTCTTCCATCATGCCAGCCAAAGTGAACCCGGTAGTACCGGAAGTCGTAAACCAGGTATGCTTTAAAGTCATCGGTAACGACACCACCGTTACGATGGCGGCGGAAGCCGGTCAGTTGCAGTTGAACGTTATGGAGCCGGTTATCGGTCAGGCGATGTTCGAATCCATCCACATTCTGAGCAACGCGTGCTACAACCTGCTGGAAAAATGCGTTAACGGCATTACCGCGAATAAAGAAGTGTGCGAAGGGTACGTTTATAACTCCATCGGTATCGTCACTTACCTCAACCCGTTCATCGGCCACCACAACGGCGACATCGTCGGTAAAATCTGTGCTGAAACCGGTAAGAGCGTACGTGAAGTTGTGCTGGAGCGCGGCCTGTTAACGGAAGCCGAGCTGGACGATATTTTCTCCGTACAGAACTTGATGCACCCGGCTTATAAAGCTAAACGTTATACTGATGAAAGCGAACAGTAATCGTACAGGGTAGTACCAAAGAGGCACGTCACGATGACGTGCCTTTTTTCTTACAAGAAGTTACCAAATAACAACAATTTAATATCAACTTGTTAAACAACAAGGAAGGCTAATATGATAGTTGTCGAACTTATCATTGTTTTGCTGGCAATCTTTTTGGGTGCCAGACTTGGGGGCATCGGTATTGGATTCGCAGGTGGGCTGGGTGTTCTGGTACTTGCCGCCATCGGCGTGAAGCCAGGGACAATTCCATTCGATGTCATTTCCATCATCATGGCGGTTATCGCCGCGATCTCTGCTATGCAGGTCGCGGGCGGTCTGGATTATTTGGTAAACCAGACAGAAAAACTGCTGCGTAAGAACCCGAAATACATCACTATCCTCGCACCGATTGTGACCTATTTCCTGACTATTTTTGCTGGTACCGGGAACATTTCCCTGGCAACGCTGCCGGTTATTGCTGAAGTCGCGAAGGAGCAGGGAATCAAACCTTGCCGTCCGCTCTCGACCGCCGTGGTATCCGCGCAGATTGCGATTACCGCCTCGCCGATTTCTGCGGCCGTGGTGTATATGTCTTCTGTTATGGAAGGTCATGGCATTAGCTACATTCACCTGCTGTCCGTGGTTATCCCCTCTACGCTGCTGGCGGTGCTGGTGATGTCCTTCCTGGTCACGATGCTGTTCAACTCCAAACTGTCGGACGACCCGATTTACCGCAAGCGTCTGGAAGAAGGGCTGATTGAACTGCGTGGTGAAAAGCAGATTGAAATCAAACCAATGGCAAAAAATTCCGTCTGGCTGTTCCTGCTGGGCGTTATCTGCGTGGTTGTTTATGCGATTGTCAACAGTCCGAGCCTCGGCCTGGTTGAGAAACCGCTGATGAACACCACCAACGCTATTTTGATCATCATGTTGAGCGTCGCAACGCTGACCACCATCCTGTGTAAAGTGGAAACTGACGCCATCCTCAACTCCAGTACCTTTAAAGCAGGGATGAGCGCCTGTATCTGTATTCTGGGCGTGGCGTGGCTGGGCGATACCTTCGTATCCGCTAACATCGACTGGATCAAAGACACTGCGGGTAGCGTCATCCAGGGGCATCCGTGGCTGCTGGCCGTCATCTTCTTCTTTGCTTCCGCGCTGCTCTACTCTCAGGCGGCAACGGCGAAAGCGCTGATGCCGATGGCGCTGGCGCTGAACGTCTCTCCGCTGACGGCAGTCGCTTCCTTCGCCGCCGTTTCCGGCCTGTTCATTTTGCCGACCTACCCGACTCTGGTTGCGGCGGTACAGATGGATGACACCGGTACAACCCGTATCGGTAAATTCGTCTTTAACCACCCGTTCTTCATCCCAGGCACCCTGGGCGTCGTTCTGGCTGTCTGCTTCGGCTTCCTGCTGGGCAGCTTTATGCTGTAAGTGTTTCACCCGCGGGGCGTATCACGCCCCGCATTCTCCCGCCCTTTGACTAACATCCTGCCCTCGTCCGTTGTATAGTGACCGTTCACTTGCGGGTCTTTTTGTTCTTTCGAGGTGTTTATGCTTGATGTTAAGAGTCAGGATATTTCCATCCCCGAGGCCGTTGTGGTGCTTTGTACCGCCCCGGATGAAGCTACCGCCCAGGATCTGGCCGCCAAAGTGCTGGCGGAAAAACTGGCTGCCTGCGCCACCCTCCTCCCCGGCGCGACATCGCTGTACTACTGGGAAGGCAAACTGGAGCAGGAGTATGAAGTTCAAATGATCTTAAAAACCACCGTTTCACATCAGCAAGCGCTTATCGACTGCCTGAAGTCTCATCACCCGTATCAAACGCCTGAACTTCTGGTTTTACCTGTTACTCACGGAGATACTGATTACCTCTCATGGCTCAACGCATCTTTACGCTGATCCTGCTGCTGTGCAGCACATCCGCCTTCGCCGGATTATTCGACGCGCCGGGTCGCTCGCAGTTCGTCCCGGCAGACCGGGCGTTTGTTTTTGATTTTCAGCAAAATCAACACGATCTTACCCTCTCCTGGCAGGTAAAAGAGGGTTACTACCTTTACCGTAAACAAATCAGTATCACGCCGACGAAAGCGGATATCGCCGCAGTCCAACTCCCGGCAGGCGTCTGGCATGAAGATGAGTTCTACGGGAAAAGCGAAATCTACCGTAAGCGGCTAAACGTTCCGGTAACGGTTAACCAGGCGGCGGCTGGCGCGACATTAACGATAACGTACCAGGGGTGCGCCGATGCGGGATTCTGTTATCCGCCGGAAACGAAAACGGTGCCGCTAAGTGAAGTCGCCGCGGCAATAGACGCCACGCCGACGCCTGCTGTCACCCAGACGAGTGAGACGTCAAAACCCGCCGCCCAGCTACCTTTTTCCGCGCTCTGGGCGCTGCTGATCGGCATAGGCATCGCCTTTACGCCCTGCGTTTTACCCATGTATCCGCTGATTTCCGGTATTGTCCTGGGGGGAAGGCAACGTTTGTCGACGGGGCGCGCACTGCTGCTGGCCTTTATCTATGTACAAGGGATGGCGCTGACCTATACCGCACTGGGTCTGGTCGTCGCCGCGGCGGGATTACAGTTTCAGGCGGCGCTGCAGCACCCTTATGTGTTAATCGGCCTTGCCATCGTGTTCACCCTGCTTGCGTTGTCGATGTTTGGCCTGTTCACACTACAGCTCCCCTCCTCACTGCAAACCCGGCTGACATTAATGAGTAATCGTCAGCAAGGCGGCTCGCCCGGCGGTGTTTTTGTTATGGGGGCGATTGCCGGATTAATTTGCTCGCCCTGTACCACAGCGCCATTAAGCGCGATCCTGCTTTATATCGCTCAGAGCGGCAACATGTGGCTGGGCGGCGGTACGCTGTATTTGTATGCATTAGGTATGGGTCTGCCGCTAATGCTGGTCACCGTGTTTGGCAACCGTCTGCTACCGAAAAGCGGCCCGTGGATGGCGCATGTTAAAACCGCTTTTGGTTTCGTGATCCTCGCGTTACCGGTCTTTTTACTGGAGCGGATTATTGGCGAGGCTTGGGGTTTACGTCTGTGGTCGCTGCTGGGCGTCGCTTTCTTTGGTTGGGCCTTTATCACCAGCCTTCAGGCCAGACGAGCGTGGATGCGTATCGTACAGATTATCCTGCTGGCGGCAGCGCTCATTAGCGTGCGGCCTCTACAGGATTGGGCGTTCGGATCGCCATCCGCGCAAGCTCCAGCGCACCTCAATTTCACGGCTATTTCTACCGTGGACGAACTCAATCAGGCGCTGGCGCAGGCCAAAGGCAAGCCCGTTATGCTGGATTTCTACGCCGACTGGTGCGTGGCCTGTAAAGAGTTTGAAAAGTATACCTTCAGCGATCCGCGGGTCCAGCAGGCGCTCGGCGACACGGTGCTCTTGCAGGCTAACGTCACCGCTAATAATGCACAGGATGTCGCGCTGTTAAAGCATCTGCAAGTCCTCGGGCTGCCCACCATTCTGTTCTTTAATGCCCAAGGCCAGGAACAGCCGCAAGCGCGAGTCACCGGCTTTATGGACGCCGCCACCTTTAGCGCGCATTTGCACGATCGCCAACCGTGAGCGACACTTGCAAAAGCAAAGACGGAGGAGAATACCGTGCAACGTGAAGATATTCTGGGAGAAGCCCTGAAATTACTGGAGACGCAAGGGATAGCCGATACTACGCTGGAAATGGTGGCGGAGCGCGTAAATCGCCCACTCGACACATTACAGCGTTTCTGGCCAGATAAAGAAGCCATTTTATATGACGCGCTACGTTATCTGAGTCAGCAGGTAGATATCTGGCGACGCCAGCTTCTTCTTGATGAGACGCTTTCTGCTGAACAAAAGCTACTGGCACGCTACAGCGCGCTTTCGGAATGTGTCAGTAATAACCGTTATCCTGGTTGCTTGTTCATTGCCGCCTGTACGTTTTATCCCGACCCAACCCATCCTATTCACCAACTGGCCAATCAACAAAAACGCGCGGCACATGATTTTACCCATGAGCTACTGACCACGCTGGAAATTGACGATCCGGCGATGGTTGCAAGGCAGATGGAACTGGTGCTGGAAGGTTGTCTCAGCCGAATGCTGGTCAACCGCAGTCAGGCTGATGTAGATACCGCTCAGCGGTTGGCGGAAGATATTCTGCGTTTTGCACAGTGCCGTCAGGGTGGCGCGCTCACCTGACGGGTACTGATTTTATGCATTTTGCCTGAAAAGCAGGCAGTCAGCGCGCTTTTATCACTTTTTTCGTGTAAAGCCGTTGACGACCGCGCCCCTTTACGGTTTAATGCGCCCCGTTGCCCGGATAGCTCAGTCGGTAGAGCAGGGGATTGAAAATCCCCGTGTCCTTGGTTCGATTCCGAGTCCGGGCACCACTTTTCTGTTTTTATGCTTCTCAGGATGTCTCTATAAGTATTTAGATTCAGAGAGTTAGCGTAAAAAACTGTCTCGGTGCGTATCTGTTTATCTGTACGCATCCGACAAAATTTGGGGTCAGATTGCGGGTCATTCGGTTCGATAAACGGAGTGACCCATTATGTTAACTGATTCCCGCATCCGTACGGCAAAATCCCTTGATAAATCTTACAAGCTGACTGATACACACGGTCTGTACCTGATGGTTTCCACCACCGGTTCACGCTTATGGTATTTCCGCTACCGCTTTGCCGGTAAAGAGTCCCGCCTGGCGTTTGGCGCTTACCCTCAGGTTACACTGGCAGAAGCCCGCGAAAAACGCGATGCAGCAAGAAAACTGCTGGCATCCGATATCAGCCCTTCCCAGCTTCGCAAAACTGAAAAATCCCCCGTTGACGATTCCCGGACCTTTAAGTTCATCGCCACCGAATGGCACACGAATAACCTTGTTCGCTGGTCAGAAGGTCATGCGGACAAAATCCTGATTTGCCTTAGGCGCTATGTCTTTCCGGATGTTGGCACAATGGATATCACCAAAATTGAAACCCGGCATCTGGCCCAGCTTGTTAAAGCCATTGATGATAAAGGCGTACATGACGTTGCCGGACGGGTACGTCAGCATCTGACCAAAATCATGCGTCATGCCGTACAGCGCGGTCTTATCCGCTATAACCCGGCCTTCGACCTGGACGACGTTGTGACCCCGGTTGTGACCCGTCACCATCCCGCCCTGCCCCTGAAACGCCTGCCTGAGTTGCTGGAGAAAATCGACAGCTACAAAGGCCGGGAGCTGACACGGCTGGCGCTGGAGCTGAATCTGCATGTCTTCCTCCGCTCCAGCGAACTGCGTCTGGCCCGCTGGGATGAGTTCAACCTGAAAGCCCGCATCTGGACAGTGCCAGCACAACGCGAAGCGGTGAAAGGTGTGCGGTTCTCGGAGCGCGGTTCAAAGATGAAAGATGAGCACCTGGTGCCGCTGTCAGTGCAGGCGGTTGCCCTGCTGGAGCAGATTAAAAATATTTCGGGTGGAGCAGTCTTTGTTTTTCCGGGTGCCCATTCGCTGGATAAACCGATGAGTGAAAACACCATCAACAAGGCGCTGCGGGTGATTGGCTACGACACCAAAACCGAAGTCTGCGGTCACGGTTTTCGCACGATGGCCTGTAGTGCCCTGAACGAGTCTGCGCTGTGGTCAAAAGATGCCATCGAGCGGCAGATGAGCCATAAAGAACGCAACGGTGTGCGGGCAGCCTATGTGCATAAAGCCGAGCATCTGGAAGCCCGCATGGAAATGATGCAGTGGTGGTCGGATTATCTGGATGTCAGCCGCGAGGGGTATGTTGCGCCCTATATCTATGCCCGGCAATGCAGGCAGGCGTCATAATAACGGCGACGTCACTCACAGAAAATAAAGCTACCTGGTCTTGACGCGGGTGGCTTTTTAGAGACAGCATCAAGTCATCGCCATTGAAAGGCAGAACCTTAAATTATTACCGCGGTAATAATTTAAGGTTCTGCCGATGGATCGGTATCACTGAACTGCACCAGCCCCGGCCTTTTGGTTTTCGGCCTTTTCAGGGCAAGGTCTGTTACCCTTAAAACCCCTTACCCTTTCACCTTTTGGTCTTTTCCCTACCAGACAACAGAACAGAAGCCGCTGTGACAGCAATAGCTACCACCAATTATTCCTGCATCAGTCAAAAGGTAAATACCTCAAATTATTCCGGTAGAATATTTTCAGGCAATTACCTATCAATATCACTCAACACGCATCATTTTTTTCATCAGCGATGGATAGTAAAAACTACATCTAAAAATGAGGATCCCGATAATGGATAACTCATTTCCAGGAGTACAGATTTGATTGATTAAACCGATGAATAGTCCTGAATCAAGAGGAAATGGGGCAAAAAATTTCTACGTAGAAATTTTCTCGCCAGAAAACGATGGATACCGCATTATTAATAGTCATCCCCTTTTCACTCATAGACCTGCGCGACATAACGCCCACGCCCATCACCATGCCCCAGATCCATTGCCGTCTGTGCCAGCGCTTCTTTCTTACTGAATTCCTGCGCCAGATAATGACAAATCGCATCCTGTGCCCAAGCATAGCGCAGCGAATGCGGGGAGTATGCTCCGGTTAATCCAATTCGCGACGCCTGGCTGTGCCAGTATTTCATGGCCGTTTTCAGGTCGGGTTTATCGATACTTTCTGCCACAGCTATCCCATTAGCCCGAGCTTTTCTGCCTGCATCAGTATACAGGATCCGCATTCGCTAAATGTGGGCGGAAAAGATCGCTTCTGTTAGTCGAGGGGCAAAAACCATAAAGCCCCAGTGACAGCCATCTCTCAGACGATTGGGTCTCTCGCTGGCAAGTTTGTCGTCAACCAACGAAGGCACCTTATTGTGCTTGTTATAAGCTTTCACAGTCTTTGATCTTAAGATGCTTTTTCATTTAATTCACAACTAAAACCAATTTAATTAAGTTGATTTAGTTGCAATACAAAGATAGCATCACTGTGTAAACGCCAAGACATTGGCGTACACCCGAATCAGTCAACTGTCTGATGTTCAGGAGGGTTTATGAAAATCGCTATCGTAGTTGCTTCAAATGGACTGGTTGCAAAAGAGCTGCTGCATGTTGCTGAAGATACTGTGGGGCATGTGGGTAACATATCTGCAATAGATTTTCACAATGGCGAAAGCCTGGATGAACTTTTAGGGCGTTATAAAGCAGCTATCCTCAGACTCAATGCACAACATGGAATTCTGTTTCTAATCGCAGGGGAAAATAGTTGTCATCAATTTATTGCCAGTCAGTTTCTTCGTGAATACAACAACAGCCAGATTATCATCGGCGTTAATCTGACTATGTTAGTTTCATTAATGCTTTACGAAAATAATGAAACTGATATTCAGCTTCTGACACTCAAGGCTCAGCAGTACGGTAAAAATGCAATTCATGCTGTGAATGTAAAAACATATGAAGGAGATAACGAAATTTTTGATGATACAATATAGCTAACAACGTGTCATATAAAATTTCCCAATAGAGAGGGGCAGTCCTATGAGCAGTGACTTTTGTTAATATTATGCTCTCCAAAACTATTGGCATTTCCGGAAAGTTAAAAACAGAGGGTAGATTAACCACTACGGATATAATGAAAACCTTCATCCAGCATACTTTCATAGAGAAAATAATGGAAAACAATACTAATTTTAACCATTTTTTCCCTTTTCGTATTCCTGTCATTTCATTTTGAGGTGTTTATGAAGAAAATTGAATGTAAAGCAGTTTTATTCGATCTTGATGGTACGCTGGTTGATTCAGGCTCATGCATTGAGCGCTTATGGACGTACTGGGCAGAAAAAAATCATATCGATGTTAACTATGTTCTTTCGGTTATTCATGGCAGAACGGTAAGCGAAACACTGAAACTTATCTCACCGTATTTTTATAATCAGAAATGCATTGATGAAATTGAATTTCTGGCAATGGAGGCGTTGAGCCATGTCAGCCCCATTCCTGGCGTTATTGATGTACTGAAAAAAATACCGATGAATAAGGTTGCTATTGTGACGTCTGGTGTAAAAACCGTATCCATGCGTAGCCTTATGGGGGCAGGAATACCAGTACCGAATATAATGATCACCGCAGAGGATGTATCCCGTGGCAAACCGGATCCTGAGC
Organism: Salmonella sp. SAL03688; assembly: GCF_046551895.1. Classification (NCBI taxonomy): domain Bacteria; kingdom Pseudomonadati; phylum Pseudomonadota; class Gammaproteobacteria; order Enterobacterales; family Enterobacteriaceae; genus Salmonella; species Salmonella sp. SAL03688. Next base: position 124,124 of record NZ_JBGDVI010000010.1, on the reverse strand, counting down.
CATACCTTAAGGCAGCCAGCCGATTAGGGGTTAATCCAGATAACTGCCTTGTTTTTGAGGATGCTGACTCGGGGATAAGATCAGCTATTGCAGCGGGAATGTCCGTTATTTCGATAGGAACAACAGGTCATTCGTTTTCTGATAATATTTCAACTCATCTTGATGACTATAAAAATATTAGCATTGCTATTAAAGATGATCTTATCACAATTTTCGTCCCTCATTAAAACAATAACATACTGAAAATACATTCAAACCCATCCTTTCAGGATGGGTTTGCTTTAACGGGAGCAGATATATATTCTCTTTCTGAAACAGTTAAATCTCGTTCAAAAATAACTCTATCCAGATCACTGAACGAACAGTAGCAATACAGCCCTTGCATAGAAATTTTGGACGTATCGGCCAGTAAAATAGATTCATCAGCATTCTCAAGAACGATTTCTTTCGCTTCAAGTTCTCTGTACGAACCCACAGTTGGCCCGTCCCGATGAAAACCATCACATCCCATAAATGCAATATCAATTTTACTCTGGCGTAAGGCTCGCAGCGTCCATGCACCAACATAGGAGTAACTCCTGGGGCGTAACTCTCCGCCTGTAACCAGAAGCTCATTTTTACTGTCTGACAGAGCATTAGCAGCCATCATAGAATTCGTGATGATAGTCAGCCCCTCAAACATATTAAGAACATTTGCCAATTGAAGCACAGTAGTTCCAGTATCAATAAAAATTGTCTTTTTACCCGTTATCAGGGAAGCGGCGTAATTTGCGATCTTTGATTTCGCGTCCGCATTTTTCGATATTTTATAAGGAAGTGGATTTTCAGTATAACTACTGGCAGGAAGAACAATTCCATGTCCCTTCTGGAGTATTTTTTTCTCGCTCAGATCTGCGACATCCTTACGGATCGTCTCTGTTGAAACATTAAACATTTTCGCAAGTTCACTTATTGTTGCCCGTCCATTAGCGAGCACAATATTAATAATTTTATTTCGACGTTCTATATCAACGGGCCTTGCCATATACTATTTCCCTTCAATTATTATATTTCTAATATATTAAAAAAGGCGTTGCTATGCATCACACAAGTGGTAATTTTCTCAACTTTTTACGTAACATCATATCTGCGCTATCTCCTTCAGATACGGGGTTCAGCGAGAAATACCATCCGGTAGTCTGAAGTTTTTGCCCAGAACAACACCCGTTTACCCTGAGCTGGCAGGATTTCCCCGGACGGGTTCATAAATCAGCATCTGCGCCAGTGTTCAGGTGAGACGCTGATAATTTGTGCCATGCCCAGAAGCAATCCCTGAAAGTAGCACTTTTTTATCATATTCCATCTTATAGCACTATTTCCTGGGCCAGACTGGCAAGCGCACGTTCCCCTGCCTCATCTACCGGCAAATAAACCAGCAGTCGGGCCCCATTGCGTGGCGCGGAATACCAGTACATTTGTTGCAGACTAAATTGCCCCAGCCGCGGATGGACAAACGTTTTCCGCCGGTTCTCAATCGTGCCAACGTCGTGGAGCTGGTGCCATAGCATCTCAAACTCCGGCGAAGCGGCAAAAAAGCGGGTAAGCAGAGCCTCCCAGCGTGACTCACCCCGATGCTCCACCATCCCGGCCCGGAAATACGCCACAAAATTCTGCAATACAATATCCTCTGTGCATACGTGGCGACCACGCCATGTCGTACTGGTCAGCCAGAGATAAATACAGTTACGATCCTCCGGGGCAAGCAAATCCAGATCCACGCCCACTAAATGGCAAAAGCTGCGGTTATAACCGACCAGGTCAAAATTTGGCATCTGCAGACAGGCTGGCTGCGGCATCAGTGCATCCAGCAGACAACGAGCCTCAGGGCTGACCGATTCACAGGCCTTTGCCTCCGCTGTCTCTTCCGGCACCAGCCCGGATAATAAAAAAAGATGACGGGTTTCGGCAGGCGAACACTGCAACACGTCAGCAATAGCATTGATGGTTCTGGCTGATGGCCTGATATCTCTGCCCTGCTCCAGCCATGTATACCAGGTGACACCAATGTCCGCCAGCATCGCCACTTCTTCTCGTCGCAACCCGGCCGTGCGTCGGCGTCCGGCCGGAGGCAGCCCCAGATGCTGCGGTTCAAGACTTTCACGGCGGTTACGCAGGAAAGCACCCAGCGCTTTACGGTTCTCTTCCTGCGTCTGAAATTGCGGCTCACTGTTTATCATAATGGCTTCACCTGGTAGCGCCAGTACCAGTATAAGCAAAAACTGGTACCCGGTTATTATTGCTCCGATACTACGACGGTTTCTCTCACCATACAACGGAGCAGAATGATGAAATCCCCCTCGTCACCCGGTCGGGCAGGACTCACGCTTTTACTTGCCGGTCAGTTGATGCCGTCCATCGATACCTCTATTACGAACGTCGCACTGGATTCAATAACCCGTTCACTGAACGCCAGCGTCACGCAACTTGAACTTATTGTGGCACTGTACAGTGTTGCGCTGGCCATCTTCCTGGCACCTAGCAGCCGGCTGGGCGACAACGCAGGTCGTCGTCGGTTGTTTCTTATCGGGGTGGCCATATTTGGCGGCGCATCACTGGCATGCGGACTGGCACAAACCGTTAACCAGTTGCTGATTGCCCGGGTCGTACAGGGAGCAGGCGCGGCACTGATTATTCCGCAAATCCTTGCCACAGTGCACATCACTCTGGAAGGTGCGGCGCATGTGCGCGCCATCAGCCTGGTTGGCGGCATTGGTGGCATCGCTTTTATCATCGGGCAGATGGGTGGCGGCTGGCTGGTGTCAGCCGATATCGCAGGCCTTGGCTGGCGCAACGCGTTTTTTATCAACATCCCCGTGTGCCTGATTGTGCTGCTATTCGGCCGCCGCTATATCCCGGAAACACGCAGTGATACACCCTCACGGATTGACTGGCAGGGCGCTGGATTACTGGCTCTGGCACTGGGTTGCCTGCTGTTTTCCATCTCGCTGGGGCCAGAGCTCCACTGGCCGTGGGTAATGCAACTAATGCTGCTGGCCGTCTTACCGCTGCTTTATGGCATGTACCGCAATGCCCTACGCCAGCAGCTTCAGGAAAGACAACCTCTGCTGCCACCGCGACTGCTGCAACTTCCGGGGGTGAGTTTCAGTATTCTGGCCGGACTGTTGTTTTTCAGCGCCTGGTCAGGATTCCTGTTTTGCATGGCGCTGATGATGCAAAGCGGCCTCGGTATGGTGCCACAGCAGGCTGGCGACAGCTTTATTGCCTCAGGCGTGGCCTATTTTATCGCCGCGCTGTATGTCCCCAGGCTCACAACCCGTTATCAACAACGGACAATCTTGCTGGCAGGGTTGAGTATTCAAATCACGGGTCTGCTCATACTTATCATTATGTTACATATTCTGGGCAGTCATACGGGAATGCTGGCCCTGTCGATTGCCACATCGACTATCTGCACCGGCCAGGCGTTTATCGTAAACAGCTTTTATCGTATCGGTATACGCAACATTCCGGCAGGTGACGCAGGCGCAGGGAGCGCCGTTCTCAGCACGATACTTCAGGCCAGTATGGGGATTGGGCCGGTATTGCCCGGCGGCGTATTCCTGTATTTTTTAGCAGGCAACCACGGTAACTATCCGCAGGCCATGACAGGCTTTTTAACAGTGGAAATTATCATGATGCTGACGCTTATGGTGGTAACACTATTTTCTCGCCGTACAGTCGTCGCGGTTCCTGGTTAAATACATCATTGGACTGACGGAATAAAACCATAGTAAGGGAAATTAAAATCTGAGAACGGAGGTCTGGGCAGTAAGTCCAATACTGAACAGGCCTCAATGTTAATCCGCAGGCTATGCTACAATTATTTTTATTATTCTCATGGAACTATCATGATGGTTTTCCGGGATATTTCAGATTTCTTTTATGAATAAACCTCCCGATTATCTTAATGTATTCGCCAGCATCACCCTTCAGGGTGATGCTGGCAGAAGGAAAATAATAGAAACTGGTTCCAGTATATAAAATACTCCACGACCCCGGCAGACACATAAAGGCCACCATCAGGAATACCATTCATGTGTAAAAACGGGATAAGTGAATAATAGTTGGAACTAAAATGGACAATATCGTATCGTCATCACCCAATAAACCTGTGAACACGCCGGGATAATAAACTGTACCAGGGTTAATCCCCTGACGCCGCGCCCGTTATGGCTCGATCTCCCGGCAATAAACCAGACGAACATATTGCCCACGCCCGTCACCATGCCCAAGATCCATTGCTGCCTGCGCCAGTGCTTCTTTCTCACTGAATCCCTGCGCCAGATAATGGCGAATCGCATCCCGTGCCCAGGCATAGCGCAGGGAATGCGGGGAATATGCGCCAGTTAACCCAATTCGCGACGCCTGACTGTGCCAGTATTTCATGGCGGTTTTCAGATCGGGCTTATCAATCAGTCTTCCGTTACGGCTTTCCGCCACCGCAATGGCATTACCCAGCGCCTTTCTGACAGCGTCAGTATCGAGGATCCGCGTTTCGCGGGGTCGTCCGCCTTTGGTGCCAAACACCACCGTAAGCCGGGGCTCTCCGCGTTCAATGGCCTGCCGCCAGGTTTTCAGCGACCGTACGCTTTGCACCGCTTCCTGTGAACGTAGTCCCATCAATCGCGACAGTTCCAGTGCTGCCGCCAGTCCGGCATCTTTCACCCTGGCAACCTCCAGCACCTGCCGGTAATACGCCACTGGAATAGCCCGGTGTGTTCCTGTACGGGGTGCGCCAGCCAGCCCCAGCGCCCGGTTGCTTATCCGTTCACTAACCGCCAGCTTATCGCGCCCAGCCTGCGCCAGCAGGCTGCGTATCGCCGCCATCTCATTTTGCAGTGAGCGCCGGGCAATCCCCTGCGCCAGCCTTTCCCGGATATAGTCTTCTATATGCCGGGCTTTAAGCTGCGCCACCTGGCGGATCTGGACATTCTGCACCACCACCAGACGTTCACAGAACCGCTGCGCCAGCGCCAGTCGGTCATGGACAGTTTTATTGCTGCCACCCGCCTGCCGCGCCAGCCGGCTCATCTCCTGCATCAGCATTCCCATAATCATCCCTCTTTTCATGATTGCCGCAAAATCCACATCCTTTACAACTTTCCCCGGCGCATAGGCCGATAGCCCTGATTGATTTGTCGGGCTGCGAACGATACCTGAGCGCCGGGGCGGTCGCTGTTGAGGTGTTGTGGGGTATCGGTTGTGCTCTCTGAGCAGCCGCCCGCTTTCGCGGGTCATCCCCCGGATCGTCCTGATCCCCCTCCGGCATCGGTTCATGGTCTCCTGTGGATTAAAATGGCTGAAAAGGCAGTGTCAGAATCCTGTTATGCGCTGGCGCAGTTGAGTTGACTGGTGCAGTGACGTGGATTTCGTGCGTCACTTTCCCGCTTTACGCGGTTAAAGTGACGCACCGGGCTGGCGCAGCGTTTAAGATTACGATTCTGGCGCAGGTTGACGGTCACGCAGCAGCAAAGCCTGTAGGGTAAAGAGCGCTGATTGTCAGCAGATACAGACTGGCCGGATTACTTCGGCGTGGAAGAATGTTCACCAGCAGGCTGGTGCAGTTAAAAGGATAAGTGTGAAACTTGACCTCTGTCGCAGTCACCTGCGAGCCGGCGTTTGCGGAGGTATTCACCGGTAGGGGCTGCCATCCTGAGTTCCTCAGGCGCTTCTTTCAGGCCCTGAAGCATTTTGTGCAGGAGGGATGTTACTCCGCTGGCAACAACGAAGAAAAGGGAAACTCTTTTTTGCCGGAAAAGGTTGTTTGTTGGTTTACTTATCATTCTGAAGATATAAAAACCCTACACCTGCGTTGAGCACGCCTGAACCGTAAATTATGCTCGCGGATCTGCCTCATCAGTTATGTTATCCATATGATGGGATATGCTCGCCAGCACACGCCTCAGCGCTCAGCTCCGTTGAACGGATGGCATATATTTGAAAAGGTCGTTCAGAAGATCAAGATCTTTTTCTATATCGGAAAGTTTGCCGATCTGATCATTATTGATCGGGAACCATTCGTCACACCAGCGGAAAAATTTGGGGGGATTACGGTGCTGTTGACGATTGCGGGCGGTAGTGTCGTCTGGCAGGACGAAAAACACCTGAAACGGTAAGTATGTGCCACTACATCTAAGGGGACACCAGCTCCCCCTTTAATACATGTGGCGAGCGTTGTTTAAGGTAAGCGTTTTCCCTAGGTTTAATTCTCTCCTTCACTCTGCCAGTGAAACTGAAACGCCGATCTTCTTGTATCCTGCATATTGATGACGTAGAAGTTGCGAGGAAAATACTCTGTTGATGTCTCACTGAAGGTGTTTAATCCGTACAATGCGATTTTTTTTCCTGTAATTTCCGTTGATTCTGGGATGGTACTGGAAGGTACACGAAAGACCTTAACAACCGAACTATCAGGTAGCAGGATCTTCAGCGTAAGAAGATGATCGTCACTTTCCACTTCAAGTAATTTCCCGCTGATATCGATTCCGCCATGCTGATGATCAGAAAGAGACGGTTGCATCTGCTTGCGTAGCTTTTCTGTCCAGGTCGGGCACGAGCAACGACAGGAACAATGGGAGCAGTACGTGCCAGGACAAGCCAGCTCATATACTGGAAGTGGGATATTCCGTGGCAAAAGTCGATTAATATTTTTGATAATCATAGTGACCCGTTCAATCAGGTCTGTATTCAGTGACCCTTCCCAACTATCATGGATCCCCGTCAGAACTAACCCAATGTTCATATCAGGTGCTCGCTCTTTTACCATTATGCCATAGGCCGCAATCTGTAACAGGTTGGCTTCTTTCGGCTGGTTTTGTTCGTCTGTTACCTTTCCGGTTTTCAAATCAACTACGTTTAACCGATCAGGTCGCTCCTGATATATGAGGTCGGCCCGCCCATGCATATCAAAATCACTACTGGTCAGCATAACCTCCCGGCCAACGGGTAATGTTTTTTCGTGTGCAGGCCCCCCTTTTACGAAAACAGGCGGCAGAAGCGATCTAACGTAGCGGATCTGGGTAACAAGCATTTGCCGCGATACCAGCCCGGCAACGCCGCGACGGTCATATATCCAGTTTGCTACCGGCCCGGCGCGTCGATTGGCTGTCAGCGCGATCGTAAAATCATTTTCCAGTTGCCTGAGGGTATAATTCCCAAAAGCAGCCTCCCTGTGTATCACTGAATTCACGCGTTGATGTATTACCTAGCCCAGAATCACTCCCGGATGCAGCGGTAAGCGTGCGTAAGAATGAGCTTCACTTTCCAGCAGGTATTTCGCCGGGCAAACGGCGAAACACCCCAACAGGGAAGGGAGCACCGGACGAGTACGCGATAGCGTCATTTCATTCATTGCATTATCACTCCTGAGATGAGGACGCCTGAGTCCGTAATTTCGCCATTTCAGTCCCCATGCGGCGGGACAAAGCAAAAGTATTCGTCGCGTCTACATCCACCTCATATGAAAATGCCTCAAGTTCGGGATTTGCAGCAAATGCAGCATCGGGATCCCAGAATGGATGTAGTACGGCAGCCCAGCGCCCAGCCCCTGTGCGAATCACGGGTATATTCCCCATCATTTCTGCAGCACTGTCGCTGTATAGCGAAGCGGCCTCTTCGGCTAATTGTAGGGCATTTTCCGGCCAGTCAGACACGCCCGGAGATGTAAAATCACCGTTCAGCCCGGCGTTATAGGTTGGATCCAGAAGAAGTTGGATAACATCCAGTCCCAGACGCCAGTCCAGCAATCCGTGATATGGCTGGTTTCCGTATCGATGCAGGCAGTGATAACACCCCTGAAAGCATCGTTCGCGATGATCGGGTTGCAGGAACTCAACCAGCGGGTAGGCCGTTTTATTATTTAAAATATTCTTCATGACCTCAAGGATGATGAGAGAACCGGATGCGCCCTTCTGCTGTAGCCGTTCACATAACCCTGAACCATTAACCAGACGATCGGCCATTTGCAGAACCGGTACCGACTTACCGTTTTTCAGCATTTGAACGCGGGGTTCCAGAATTTCGATTTCTTCAGGATCAATATCCAGTAGCTCTTTTGATGCATAGTTAACAATGATAAAAGACGCCGAGAGCGCAGCAGCTCTGAATGCCGGAGTTAGCGCGGAATACTGTAGCCGGAGCCCAGGCGGGATTTGGGCAACCATCAGCGCAAGTAGATCAGTCACTTTAGGCGCGGCAAGATAAAATGTGTTTCGGGTTTCTCCTCGATCGGTAAAGCGGTTTTTAACTAACAGGTCGGTCTCAATAATTTGACTATCCATCCAAACCCGGTTCGCCCAAAGCGGCTGGTAAGTCCCCTGCTTTCTGAAAGGGACCGATAGGCTCCCCTGTGTTGCGCTGAAACCACGCCATGTTTTATCGGTGTAAATTCCCCGATTCAGGCGGTGCAGGCATGTCTGTGGCTGGAGCTGTATCGCTACATTAACGTCAGGCTCTGGCATTGCAGAAAAAGTGTAGGCTTCTGCAATTGATACACGACTGGCCGTGGTCAGGATTTGATCAAAATCCTCTTTGGCCGATTTTGGTTCCAGCGTGGTGATAAATCCATAAGGGACATAGCATTGATAGCGTTCCGCCTTATCCATAACGGCACCGCAGATAGTACATTCGGTGGTCAGAGAGTTTGCCGGAGCCCAGATGTTGCACACCGGACAGGCGGTCATTGTTCTGAGTTCACCCGGTTCGGGGGCATTTGAATAAAATGATCGTGGATTTTTTCTGCTCTGTTTAAGCATTCCACTATAACCAGCAGTAAAATAACGTCTTTTATCCTGAACCAGAATTTTCCCGGGGGCAAATTCCTGTATCGCAATATCCAGATCGCGATCCATGCTGGCAAATTCGATTTCTTTTTCGCCTGTGCTGACGGGCCTTGTCAGCAAAAGGCGTGATCGGGTCGGCATGCCATACATTGGGAATTTACCGTGTTCCGCCAGCGCTTCTGCCAGTCCTTTCGCCTCCATTGCACTGTCGTTCAGTACGACGTTAATATCCTGAATCAGTTGTTCCGGTGTCAAAGGCTGAATAACTCTCTGGAACAAATGATGGTCTTGCTGCGTGCAAGTCCGGGCAAATTCATCGCGCGCCAGGATGGTTGCTTCGATGGCCTGCCGGATTTTTGGCAGCCAGTCCGTTTGGTTTTCTTTCAGCCAGTGCACCGGAAAAAACTCACCGTGGTTATCAGGGGCGTGCGCGTAGTCGTCAACCGGCCATTGGTGATCGGCTTTTTCCGTTTGCTGCCTTAACCATTTGAATGCCGACACCAGCCAGATTTTTCGTACCAGTCTCTGGCAGATCATTTCCAGCTTTGTGGTCAGAAACGGTGGCGGAGGGAGATCGCCGGTAATTTTTTCCGGATGGCGGAAGTAAAACAGATCGTGACTCTTGCTACGACACGCAGTTAATACGAATGAAAACGCTTGTCCACGTCGTCCGGCACGACCGACACGCTGTTGATAATTAAAGCGCTGTGGCGGCATGTTGGCCTGAAAGACCGCACGTAAATCACCAATATCTACACCCACTTCCATGGTTGTGGTTACGGAAAGCACATCTACCACGCGAGCTGCCCGGTCAAGATCTCGATCGGGCGCAAAATCTTTCATTCCTTCCGGCAAAATATCATCATCGTCGGCAATCAGAATACCTTTAAACCGGCGTAGCCTTGCCGCCGGGTTTTCGGTCATTCCAGTCAGCTCCTCTGAGCGCATCCGGTGAATACCAGAAGAATGTGAGAGACGTTTGCCGAGATAGTGTTGCATCTGGAGCGTTTTTGCCTCGCTGCCCGGCGTTTCTGGTAAAGGAGAGTAGCAGCGGGTACAGATTCCCGCGCCGATGTGCATGTGTATACGCCCACAACGGGAGCAGCGCCAGACGCGATCGGTAGGTTCCGCCAGGCGAAAGTGCATTTTACCAATATCAATAATACCGCCCTGATGACCCGCCAGCTCCAGTCGTCGGAGAAAACTATCAATTAAAGATAAAGGCTCGCCTCCTGAACGCTGGCATATCGCCTGCGTAAAGCGGTACAGGCGATTTCTACGATTGACATCGTGCGCTGAACTCCATGGGGTTTCTGGCTTTGTATATTGTGAAGGAGTAACCCGGTACGCGTCCGCCAACACACGAAACATTGCGTCATAAATCGCGAGATGTTCCCGTGAGTCGTTTCCGGTAATGGGAAGGCAGGGATAACCCCAACCGGACTCTTCCAGCGCGAAGTAGGTTTTACTGAATACGCTTTCCCCCACCAGCCGTTTCAGATCGCGTGAAATCTCCTGTCTTGCCACAAGCAGGTTGTCTTCATAGGATGGAAGCGCCTTCCAGCACCACTCCCCCTGCGCGTTCTTTTCAAAGAGTTGTTGCCATGCAAAGGTCAGCGTGCCTTCTCCATATTTTTCAGGATCGGGAACCGGGGCAATACCAGTACGATCGGAAGGGTGAATGCCTGCATCTACCTGCGCCCTTAACAGCAAGCCAAGCGGTTGGCCTGCATCCGGTGATTCAGGTTCGAGGATTCCACGCAGAGGTATGCTGTCAGTTTCAGGTTTTGATAATAACCCTCTGATTTTCTTCCGTTCATCAGCGAGTCGATCCATCTCATCCTCTTCCTCATCTGACCTTACGTTGAGGTTAATCAGTGTTTTGTTCCGTTCCTCTATCTCTGCCTGGCGTATTTTTAGTTGGTTATGGGACGGTTTATCAGCCGCAATGGACTGTAGCGAATGGACAACAATTTCTCGTCTGACGTCGTCATGATGACCCGATTCCAGATCGAGCGCCGCCCTGGCGGCATCCTGACGACTGTCTGAAAACGTTACCAGTTGCTCACGGTTACCCGATCGCTGTAGTTCCGCCATTAGCGAGCTGGCCAGTAGCTGTGTAGTTTTCGAAAAACCGACGCGAAAGCTACGGATTGGGGAGAGCTTACCTTTGCCGTATTTGTAGGATGTACCACATGCCGGACACTGAAAAGGTAGCGCCGTTCCCGGTGACTGGCTGGATGACTGGCCTCTTTCCGAGGAGGCAAATTCACCGGGTTTGACGTAATAGAACCAGCCCGCGATATGGTTTTCCGGTAGCGGTTTTAAGAGCGATACTGGGTGTTGAATAGTGGCGGTAAATGGATCGTAGCTGGCTTTTACCCAAGTACCAAAAGTATTGTCATTATCGCTGTTTAGCTCCTCATCTCCTTTCGGCCAGAAACGTTCGACGACGGGCATAAATAGCGCGTATTCTTCAGCAGATCGGCGTTCTACCATGACTGATTTTGCGTGTTCGGGCAGTTGTTCCGTATCCGGGTCGTTGGGTAAAAGTTCAATTCGACTTTCTGAACCGGAAAAGACCGAAGGTTTACCCCCCAAAAAGAGATTACCGCAACATTCACAATAGAGTAATTCGACACGCCGCGATTTTTTATCTTTGCCGTAACGTAAGCCGGACTCCACGGTAAGATCGCCAAAATATCTGTGATTAATTTCTTGCGCAGATGCAGCGCTAGGGACGGGCAATGGCGCGACATATAACCCCTCAAGAGCGCGCAAAAAAGCATGAGCGCGGAAACGTGGCGCACCGATATCATCAGGAAAGGCATGTGAAAACCATTGCGGCCAGTCTCCCTCAGTCGAACGTAACCAGATTAATGCCTGGAGCGCTTTGTCACTATGGGGTTGGGCGTTAAAAAGGCGTGAACTAAGCATTTTGATTGACGTAGCTCTCGGAGAATGATCGTCCGTATAGCAGCCACTTTCAAGCAGGTTGCCCGCCTGTAAAACGACACGTTGCGCTAGTTGTTCTGTAGAGGCTTCACTGGCTGTCATTCCCATGCTGCGGGCGACATTCTGCCAGTGTTGTAATGAGGTAAATGGTGCTTGCTGTAACTGAAGCACTGCGTGATAAAACGCCTCCAGCTCCCCCAGGAAAAGAGACATATTGCCCGGGGGAAGGGTGTCACCTTTAATAATACATTCTCTCCAGTCGCTGGAAGAGGCACCTGCGGGTAATCCCCGCTGACCGAACATCCCCCACAAATACTCGACGCTTTGATCACCTTCAGACCCTTCAACGGGTAAAGAGGCGCTGGAGGCCAGAATACGCAATTTGTGTCGGTGTTTCTCCTGATCCAGCCCCAGCCGGTTGATCAAATGTTTAAGTAAGTAGCTGACTTCGGTACCGGCGGTTCCTCGCTGTAGATGAAGTTCGTCAAGGATAAGATAAAAATAGGCATCAGGGTCACGCTCAATCCACTGTCGGGTTTGTTCAAAAATAGGATCGTCCACCTCACGAACCAGCATCGTTGAGAGCATGCTGGTGTTGGTGATCAGAATATCGGGCGGTGTCTTTTGCATTTCCCAGCGACTGAGAACCTCTCCGCCAGCGGTTCTGGGGAAATTAAACGATAATTCGTTATCCTTGTCCTGCTGCGCTTGTCGTACCGCCTCCTGATGGGTCTCTTCCATTAATTGCATATACTCACGCAGCTCAGTGATTTTTTTAGCCACGCGCTTTTTCTCATTTTTTTCTTCATTGAGTCGGGGATGTTTGAGCCAGCCAGTTACTTTAGTTGCGCTGGTATAACGGCCAAAAAAGATTCGGTTGCCACCAAAATGCGCATCCATGACATCATGAGCTTCCCTAGAATCCAGTGCCCGTCGCATACGTACCAGTTGATCTTCTACCAGGGCATTCATCGGGTAGAGGATCAGCGCGCGTACCGCTTTAGGACGTGCAGCGGCTTCATGCTCGCGCATGAAGCTAGGCTGTTTATCCGCTACCTTATGCCACCACGGTTGCCAGTGCTTCAACGCCGAGCTTTTCGGCCAACCAGTGGCTTCTTTTGCGATCTGCGCCAGAACCGGCAGCAAAAATGATTCTGTTTTACCGGAGCCAGTTCCGGAGGTGACGATGCCCGGCTTCCCTGGCTGTACCCCTCTTTTCAGCATGTCCAGTTGATGGGTATAAAGATTAAAACGTCCCTTAGTCGGATCTGTTTTATTGCAGGGCAGAAGTCCACCTAAACAGAGATCGATGAATGCATTCCTTTGCTGCGCATTAAACCCTGGCAACCATATCTGACCATGAGCATCATTTCGTAATTCACTGATAGTTAAGCCATAGTTATGATATCGGGGCATCGGTTCAAGAAATAGATCTGCGCATAATGTCCCTTGCTGTTCCAGTAACGCTCGCCGTCCAGACTGTATGTCTGATGAATCAATACGGAAGGCCGTTTCAAGATATGAAATATAAAAATCTCTTATTGATTCAAATGTTTCCAGTGGGTTATTCATTGTTATTCCTTTGCTTATAACTGGAAAAGGTGCTCAAGTACGCTTGCCGATTCGCCGATAGTCATTTCCTGAGCATATGGCCCTAATTCTGGGGCAAGAACGTCAATCGTGGTCGCAATATCTTGTGTTGTACTACGGCCGAGACCGTAAGCCAGACGGGCAACGGCTTGCGCTTGTTCATCAGGAAGTAAAGAGAGTAGCGCTGCTTTTAGCACTTCCCATGGCGCACAAGCCTGGTACTCTGGCCGGTGGTTGTCCACAAAGATTGTCTGCCATAGTTCTGGAGTAATACGAGAAGGCGTGATGTCAGTATTTTGCTCAAATGGCCGTTCATCCGACCATATATTCTCTGCCAGAAACAGGGGTAACTGGTAAGCAAGAGGAGCCTGTAATGGAAACGTGCTTTTCCCGGTGGTGAATGTGAGTACAAAAAGTATCGGGTGCCGAATGGGTAAATGTCGTAGAGCCTCCCGCCGATCCGTCCAACTGCATGCGGCAGGATGGGGAGTTCTGAATAAACACTCGTGGAGCTCAGGGAGCAGAGTTTCTGGCGGAGTGCGGTTAAAACCACGCAATTCAACGATGCTCGCCAGCCCAGCCTCTTGTTGTTGGGTCAAAAAATCACCCAACGTCATGGTAAGAGTGTCGCCAGATAAGCGGATCAGTGTGGGGGAGTTCATTAAATCACTGAAGCTAAAATGATCGCTATGTACCGACACTTCCCCCCAAACATTACCAGCTAAAAGATTCGCTAATGAGGCGATAGCCTGTTTTGTCTGTTTTCCCATCAATCCGACCGCAGGTGTAATACTCGCAGTGGCAATCAGACTGGATAATAAAGATTCACTTAGTCCCGTCGCCAGTGCCTCTTTTTCGATAGCCGATATCAGTTGATGCTTGCGAGTCAGAGCATTTGTCTCTGCTAATGGGAAATTAGAATTTGCTGATTCGGCTACAGGTTCTGAGGTTATTCGTTGTTGGGCAGGTTGCTCCTGTGCTGTTTCATTTTTGATTATTGCCCGCAGTAACGCTGCCTGGGCCAGCGTTTCCATTCCCGCTTGAGATGCGGCTTCGAAGGTCTTTTTTATCCGTTGTTCCAGTTCATTTTCTTGCTGACGTAGAGTTTTATTAATGCGATCAGTTTCTTTCTTCAATTTTTTCTTCTGATCGGCTATTTCATTTTCAAGCTGTATTTTCTTTTCAGATAATACCGTTATCGATTGTTTAATCTGGTGCTGTTCGTCTTCGTAACGAGCCAATATTTCCTGTTTCTCAATATTAATTTGCGTCTCAACCTCAGGTAAAGCCAGTAACTGTTGAGTCGTATCATTAAGAAAGGATCTCATATCTGCTATCTGTTCCAGATGAGATACTGCGCGAAGATAAGATGCCTCGTTATCAGACTCATGTTCAGCAATAAAATGAGTTAAATTTTGTAGCTGCCCTTTACTGAATTGAGGGAAATATTTTGCTGAATCAGTTCGTTTAAGCAGGCGTTTAATCCACGTGCTGGCTTCCGCGCAATCATATTTTTCACTTACCTTAGGGAGTTCAGTGATCACCGTGAGGGCATGAGAGTCAAGTAGTGTCTGAGGAACCTGACGATAACTCTCCAGCGGCATATCAAAATCATATTTTCTAGGATCCGGCAAGTCACCCGGTAATCTCAGGGATACGCCATCACTTAGCTGAAAAATGACCGGCGTATCGTTTTGCGGCTGGTAGTTGGTGAGTAACCACTCCCTGACAGCATCAGGCTCATCGGAGGCATGGGGTAACGCGACTACAGGATAAACGCGCGACAGGTAGTCAGTAATGACATACTGCGCAGATTTATCAGACGGCTGATATCGGGCTTTCCATATTGCCATTTCACCCCGAACAAATTTTTTGCTGAAATGGTTCTCAAAACCAATGGCTTCACCGCCATGAGGGTAAAGATCTTTTCCCAATGCCTCTGGGAGGTCTCGTAAGTTGCCATCAATTAACAGACTAACCGGCGTAACAAAAAAAGCGCCGGACGCGGTTAACGCTAACACTTTTCCAATGAACATAACTTCGTCCATCGCACCGTCGATTTCTTTGGACACAACGGGAGGAGCTTGTATTACACTGGTACCATCCATTGTTTGAATGGTCGTTACTGGCTTCAAATTGTTCGATAAGTTCACCCAATTTTCGCGCCAGCGGTAAAGAATGTTCTGATAGCTTTGTTCTCCATTGATTATCGGCTGTGCGCGTTCCTTGGAGTGCATCAACTAATCCCCCAACAAATAGTGGAATAGTACGCTCTGGCATAGGAATTTTTTTACCCTGACTAATCAAGGCACATTGTTCAATGTCTTCATCAGTGACATTAATTGTCAGGGAGTCAGAAACACCATGTTGGGATAAATCAATTTGTTCGCCATTCAGGAATTTCGTTATAATTTCAGGGCAGTCAGGAGAAATATAGAATCCCAGAATTGTGCGCCATAGCGGTTTACAGAGATCAATATCTTCCGCATTACTTTCTGCTTCTAACAGATCCCTAAGAACGGTTTGTGGGTCATTTTGTTCAGAAAACGTCAAATTTTCACGAAGCCAATCAGACACAATAGGTTTGGCTTTAGGTGGTAACGTACGGAGAAAATGTAGCCTTTTTTCTGGCCCTCTCGGTAAATTATCCGCTTTAGCGCCATTTCTGGTGAGCCTTTGTTTGCACTCTAGCAAGCATCTGCTCAATTCATGAGATTCTGTACCGAAGTAGTACATTTGGCCCAGCCGGTCGCTGATAATACTTTTCTTTTTAGCCATCTTAAACGTTCTCCTTACTACCTGATTCTGTAAAATTATTGTAAGGTTCTGCGCAGCTTGCGTATTGTCAGCGCTCTGTTCCGTCGTGCCAACGCTCGTTGGCAGGAGGGGAAGGTCATTACATTATTCCAGAGTGGTACTTTGCCGCCTGCAAATAGGTAGCTACCATTATCTGTTATCGACAAACATCCGTGAGCAACGTGGATCCACCACTGTAAAATGGAGGGTGGTAATGCAATGATTTTCGTTGACCAGCACCAGTCACTATCGCCTTTTTGCACACCGAACATGACTCCTGAACATATCATCTGAGCCATTAAGGCCCAGGAGAAGCTATCGGTTTGCCAGTACCCGGCGTTCTGCCGAATAAAATAACGATAACGCTGTTTTTCCTGACATCGTATCAATAGGTTATTAACCGTTTGAGTTAGCCGCTGTTCTTCTGACCATTGATATTTTTCAGCTTGCCAAAGCGACACATGAAGATCCGGAGGTAAAGTCGGGATAAACTGCATTTGAGACAACGGTAGCAATAATCCACTCAAAGCATTGACGGGTAAATCGTCGTGATTAACCAAACGTAGCCCAAACTGCTCAATGAAAGCATGAACACGATCTCTGGCTGACAGATGTAATTCAATACACCCTATTGAACAGCCGTTATCCTCAACTAACCGACGCCCTATTCGCTCATCGTCATTAAGTGTTTCTTGTAGAAGATTACGTTCACTTCTTGTAAACATTCCCATAATTCGGGCAATAATTCTCTGTTCAGTAACATCAACGGAAATGGTTCTTTCAGCCAATGAGACTAACGAATATGGCGCATGACGTCGTTGTACTACACAAAGCCAGCCAGCAGCAAAGAGCACGCGACGCAATTGCCATTCGGGTATCCTCGTTACCTGTGATACGGGTTCAATATGTTGTTTTAATTCACCAAAAGGCAATGTGCTACGGCGTTGAAAACGCAAGGCCAGCGCCTCAGCGATCCAGTCAAATGCTGCGGGTATATTATGTAATTCGGTATATTGACATGTTACAGGAAGGCCATTTTCATACTGCCATAACATTTGAGCACTACCCAATGGCGTTATTTCTTCGCGTTTCAGTGAGGGGATCTCTGCCGTATCCCCTAACGCCATTAATACTCCTGATGGTCCATCAGTAAGCCAATCATGTGGCTCTGTAATTTTACAATAAGTGGCGTAAGGCGCATGATCTAACACGTGTACATCAAAATTTACTGGGATATCTGAATGCGCTAACGTAAGTTCATAGCGACAAAATGCCTGACCAGATATTTTCATCAACTCCTCTGGTGGAATGAATAATCCTTCAGTCCCCTGAGATAGCGATCCATGAGTTAATTCTTCTCCGTCTTTATTGCTAATGACATAGCATCCTCCTAGTACTTCAGGCATATGAATAATCGGTGTACTAGCAGGATTAAGCAGTATAGCCTGTCCAAACCGCGCTGCGCCTGACATACGAGGTCGGGCAGGCTGCCATCCCTGTATTAGAAAACGACGGGCTTCTTCTGGTAACAAACGGGCTATCTTATCCAGCATTTGCCTGCCAACTTTATCGGAAGAAACTATCGACCATTTGGTAGATTTAATATCCCGACGTTGTATTCTTTCACCAGCATTATTCAAGGCTATGAAAATACCGTCTGCATATTTATGGTGAAGAATCAAATAGAGTGGAGAATTATCATAATAATCCCCTTCTGAACTAATATGACAAAAATCATCACGAAAAAGCGGCAAACACCCAGACCGCAGTGCAGCCCCCGCTCGTGATTTATAGAAATAACCCTTCCGTTTTTTTAATAAAAAATCCAGAGAATTTAATGTGGTACCTATGTCTCGTTCATAATATATATTATTATAGCTATCTATTTCATTAGACAAGGAGTAATAACGCTTAATTTCTGAGGCAGTAACAGCAGCGTCATCCATAAGAAGATAAATCTCTGGATTACCTGAATCATTAAACTCCATGTGAATACAATACTTACCATTCTCTTTGAGTTGTTCTCTCTCAGTATGTATAGTGATATCACGAACCGCGCCCCAAAAAGGAGAGTCATAAGCCTGCCGTATGGCAGCCTTTGAAAGTAATGTTCTGAATTCAATAAATTCCTGGTTAAAAACCTCACTAAAATAAGATATATATTGATGCACTAACTTATTAACTGACTCAAAAGTTGAATGGCTATCTAATTCATTATTGACGAGTATATCCCGTAAAAAAACCTCATCCTTATAGGAGGGAAAAGCAATTCTCTTAGAATACCCAATCAATCTTTCATGTTTTGATGGTTCTGGAAGGACTAAACGGGTGCAGTTTTGTTTTCTACTACTCCACCGTTCTAATCTTTTCCATAAATCGGGTAATTCAGTAAAAACAAACTCTTTCTTTTTATCAAAACCAAGCAGTACAGAAAATCGAACCCGAAAATTCCCTTCGTCATGCGTCTCATCATCAGCACTGGCAGCAAGTAATGTTAAATATAAAATGGCAAAATAAGTAGGGTATCCTTTTATTTGCGCTAAAATGTCTAACCGCGACTCATCCCTGAGAGCATCCTGGATTTTAGACGCTTTTTTTCCAAACGAAGCCAGAAAACTTCGCTTAGCATCCTCTTTGCTACGTGGACCTGCAAGCTGCTCAAAAACGCGCCCCGTGGCATCAATCCGGCTTAAAGTCGAACCCGTATGCGAAGACTCAAAAAAGACGATCTTTACTAGTTCAGCATTCCATTCTTCTAAAGTAACCGGGAAAGAATCATCCATACTCACCACCTAATTACCGTTCGCTGTCATCTTTTTCAAACCAGCACCAGAAAATAAATGCCGAAAAAGTACCTCAGCCAGTAGTGGAGGAACAGCATTACCAATTTGGGTAAATTTTGACTCGACATCTCCTACAGGCTCAAAACCCTGTGGAAAAGTTTGTATTCGTGCACATTCCCGCCATGATAACCGCCTTGCCTGTTCCAGTTTGGGGCGAGAAGTATCAACAATTAGATGCTCATATTCATCAGAAAAGTCCCAGCGCTGCTTCCAGCCATCTTCCAGGTTTGACCATGTTAACTTCATCACCGGGCTGGCAGGATGTAATGTCACATGGCGCCAGTTAGCTACGACGGTGTAAGCAGGGCTGTCCCATAGAGCTTTACGATTTCGGGACATGAAATACCATGAGAAATGCCCTTCAGGATCATGTGGTCGTTCGTAAAACTCACCTTCAGGCCATAGTGGTAAATCCCTAATAGCTTCACCATGTGAAACATAGGGTTTTAAATGAGGGTTCTTTTTTGTCGCTTTGCCATGTGTTTCAGCAGGAAATTCAAAGGATTGCCCCAGATCGTTTCTGACGCCAATAATAAACAAACGCTTGCGCGACTGAGGCACGCCGTAAGCCCTTGCATTTACCATATGATAGCTGACCTGGTACCCGGCAGCTTTATATGCCGTGAGCTGTTGTTCCAGAAAACTACCTGCCCCTAAATGTTTCAAGCCAGAAACATTTTCAGCAACAAAATACTTAGGATGAATAGTCTCTAATACCCGCAGAAAGTGTTTATAAAGATTTGTTCTGTCGTCATTGTTTGGTTTTCTGTTACCTGCCATTGAAAATGACTGGCAGGGATAGCCACCAACAACAATATCAACATCTGGAAAAGACTGAATTTGAGAGATATCACCATGCCTGATATCAGTATCGGGGAAATAGTTCCCTAATGTTTTGCAGGCATTCTCTACAACATCGTTGGCAAAGACGATGTCTCCACCAGCTGAGGTAATTCCAAAATCCATACCACCACAACCGGAGAATAGTGAAAGTACCCGAATATTATCGTTCTCTCTCTCGAAAACACTGCTCATATGCCCATACCAAGTATCTTCTTATAACAAACCGCACCTGGTTGTTAATTTCCCATAAAATCATAGAGAAAGATTATACCCTCTGTGTAAGGAATCTTACATCAGCATGCTTGGCTTTTGAGGGTTAAGTGGTGTTTTTGTTGTTATAGTATTACTAAATGACCGTTTTTCAGATAGCACTTCCCACTAAATCCCCCAACGTCACCATCAACATCATCGGCTCTATCGGCGATGGCTCAAACCCCACCCTCTGGTAAAATTCCCGCGCTTCATCCGACAGGGCATGAACCAGCATCCCGCGAATGCCGATAGTCTCAGCCACCTGAATAACCCGTAGCCCTGCGTCGCGTACCAGCGCCCGACCAACACCCTGCCCATGTAGAGACTGATCCACCGCTAGGCGTCCCAGCACCACCACCGGGATCGGATCGGGCATATTGCGGCGAAAGCGGCCCGGCGCGGTATTCGTCATCACTGCGCTGGAGGCCAGCGAGTAGTAAGCCATTACCCTAGAATCGCTGTCACAGCAAACAAAGGTACGGGACGCACCAGTAATCTGATTTTTCATCGCCCGCTGTTTCAGCCAGTTATCCATAGAATCCACACCACAGAAAAACGAAGTCAGGATATGCCCAGCGTGAAGCGGTTCAGGGGCAGAAATCATTTTTTCTGTTCCCACGGCGCGGGAGTTTGCATGGTTTTACGCAGCGCGGCGTTTGGCGCAGGGGCCTGATCCAGCCGGACGAGAAACGCCTGATAAGCATCGGGATCGGCCATAATGATGCGCTGTTCAATCAACGCTTCCTCTGCGGCAGCACGGGCAGCTTCCAGCACAAAATCAGTACGGTTTTTCCCTCTGGCTTTCGCTGCACGATCGATAAGATCGCGCTCGGCGGGCCTGATGCGCAGATTCAACGTTTCGCGTTTAATAGTCATACTATTTGCGGCTGGCATGGTGTTATCCTCATTTGTGCCTCTGGAGGGTAATTATACAACATGCGTAACGCTGATGTCATTACAATACAAAATACATTGAGGGAATCGTACCGAGGAATCGAACAAAACATTGAAGGGAGGGTAGTTGATCTACAAGCAAAAAAAAACGGGTCAACACTCGGGTCTTGACTTTTATCTAGCCAGAGTTTTACTATATAAATCAGTTCAATAAACAACTGAATGTTCCCGAGTCCGGGCACCACTTATTCAGAAAACCCAGCCTATGGCTGGGTTTTTGCTTTTCTGGGAATGGAAATCCGTAGCCCCCATCTCTGGCCTGACTAGCTATAACGAGAAGGCCAGATTTTCTCTGGCGCAACGCCCAGCGCTTCGGCGATCAGCTTTTCCCCTTTGGGCCAGGGTCAAAAGCTTACTTAGCTACAGGGAGATTATTACCAGTAATAACGCCTATCACTTCATCTGACGGTTCGCTAACCCCGACAAGTGAGTCCAATATCTCCACCATGAACTTTTTCATCACTGAAAACAATAATCCCTTCGCCAGTTTTGGCATTTTTTCTTTGTCGGCTTCTTTATTCTTAAATACTGTTTCCGACTCTTGTTCATAATCATAAATTAATACTCAGCACATCATGACTGATGGTAGTTACCGGGGTAACAGAGCACATAGTTTAAAATACTTATTCATAGTTTGTTATTACGTAAACATTTTAACCTAATGCGTGTCAGTCAGGCACGCAGATAAAAAATAACCGGGGAGAAAAATTAAACAAAATGCTGTTAGCCGGAAGTACCGGTATTGTTCTGTTGTCCGCTGCAGTCAGTCCGGTATGGACAGACAATAATACCAGTGCAGCGTCCTGCTTTTTTACCTGTATGTTGAATAACCATTGCAATAAATCATTATAGGATTACATCTGTTTATTATTGTCTGATCCGGAGCGAGTCTTTATGAAAAGTCGTTATTTACTATTTTTTCTACCACTGATCGTAGCTAAATATACATCAGCAGCAACAGTGCAACCCTTTCATTCTCCTGAAGAATCAGTGAACAGTCAGTTCTACTTACCACCACCGCCAGGTAATGATGATCCGGCTTTCCTCTATGATAAGGAGGCTTATTTTAAGGGCTATGCGATAAAGGGTTCCCCACGATGGAAACAAGCTGCTGAGGATGCAGATGTAAGCGTGGAAAATATAGCCAGAATATTCTCGCCAGTAGTGGGTGCTAAAATTAACCCCAAAGATACGCCAGAAACCTGGAATATGTTAAAGAATCTTCTGACAATGGGCGGCTACTACGCGACTGCTTCGGCAAAAAAATATTATATGCGTACTCGTCCCTTTGTCTTATTTAATCATTCTACCTGCCGTCCTGAAGATGAGAATACTTTGCGAAAAGATGGCTCTTACCCTTCCGGGCATACTGCTTATGGTACACTTCTGGCATTAGTATTATCCGAGGCCAGACCGGAACGCGCGCAGGAGCTCGCCAGACGAGGATGGGAGTTCGGGCAAAGCAGAGTGATATGTGGTGCTCACTGGCAAAGTGATGTTGATGCTGGCCGTTATGTGGGAGCAGTAGAGTTTGCAAGACTGCAAACAATCCCGGCTTTTCAGAAGTCACTGGCAAAAGTCCGTGAGGAGCTGAACGACAAAAATAATTTATTGAGTAAAGAAGATCACCCCGAACTTAATTACTGAAGGTGAAAGTCTTCCCGCAAACTGGCCACAGCAAATGAAAGGAAGTGCAACTGCGTAGGAGCGGCCGGGCGTGGAGAATGCCTTTGGTTTCCCCGATTCGCATGAATTCAACGCCCCCTTCCCCCGTTTGCAGTCCGTCCAGACCGTCATGACGTCGTTGTCCGGCTGAAGCGGTAAAACCGGTCTGGCTCACTGACTATCCACAGCGAATTCCGGCCATCAGAAGCTAAGGGATGCGTTCTGGAGTTTAAACACTCTCCACCAAATCCCCCAACGTCACCATCAACATCATCGGATCCATCGGCGACGGTACAAACCCCACCCGCTGATAAAATTCCCGCGCTTCATCCGACAGGGCGTGAACCAGCATCCCACGAATGCCGATAGTCTCCGCCACCTGAATAACCCGCAGCCCTGCGTCGCGTACCAGCGCCCGAGCGACGCCCTGCCCATGAAGCGATTTATCCACCGCCAGACGCCCCAATACCACAACCGGAATCGGGTCAGGCATATTGCGACGAAAGCGACCGGGGGAGGTATTCGTCGTGACCGCGCTGGACGCCAGCGAGTAATAGGCCAGTACGTTCGAATCGCTGCCACAACACACAAAGGTACGGGACGCGCCAGTGGTCTGATTTTTCATCGCCCGCTGTTTCAGCCAGTTATCTATAGAATCCACACCGCAGCAAAACGGAGTAAGAATATGTCCGGCATGAAGCGGCTCAGGGGTGGAGATCATTTTTCCTGCTCCCACGGCGCAGGGGTCTGCATGGTTTTACGCAGTGCGGCATTAGGTGAAGGTGTTTGATCCAAACGAACGAGAAACTCCTGATAAGCCTCTGGATCGGCCATAATGATGCGTTGTTCGATAAGCGCTTCCTCTGCGGCAGCGCGGGCAGCTTCCAGCACAAAGTCTGTGCGGTTTTTCCCTCTGGCTTTCGCCGCTCGATCGATAAGATCGCGCTCGGCGGGTTTGATACGCAGGTTCAGGGTTTCGCGTTTCATCGCCATACTGTTTGCGGCTGGCATAGTGTTGTCCTCTTGTACTTCTGTGGATATTAAGCATACAACACGCGTAACGCAGATGTCATTACGATAAATTTAGAAGGAATAGAACCGGAGTATCAAACCGAAAGGTTTTCTACTCATTTAGAGATTCAGGACCAGGCTGTGCGCTGGCATTCGCTGTGAGTGATTCCTCCTCGGGGCCGACGCAACAAAAGATTCAATACTGCCGTGCCAAAACACGCAACATTATATAATCAGAAAGCATAAACCTAACGGATACGCACAGTAAGAACCTCAATAACGTGTTACACCGTTTTTCATAAAGCCAACCATACGATTGAATGCTTCCCCTCCCCTCAAACTTCCGGATATCGCTACATCGTCTACCCGCCGCAGTATATATTTACCGCGTTGTATGCCTTTCCTGGCCGAGAGCGTTAATATTTACATCCAGGATAAACCTTATCACAAATTAACATCAGATCTTATACCTCATGCTAACTACCTCCATGAAATTAAAGAGCTATTCTCTAAAAGATTAAAGGCAATTATTACTTAATTCAAATTTTAAAGAGATAAATTGATAATAACATGAGCCAATTCTTGTAAATTTCCATCTTTTTTTTATACGCGACATAGTTTTTTAACGATACTATAATATGTAGAAATGTAAAATAGCATTTTCCATAGAAAATGAAAAGATCGCCACCTGATACCTTAAGTTCGCAAATAATTATATAGCTATATATTAGTTTTCTTTTGAAATATTTTTCAGAATAATTTTTGATATACACGCACATTTAATAAAAGGAAATTATCATGCTAAAAGTATTTAATCCCTCACCTGTCCAGGTGGGGAGCATTGAATGTTTACAATCAGCGCAAAACTGGCAGAGGAAATCCTTATCACTTCAGGGATTAAATTTACTGCAGTCCGTACTCATCAAGCTCACCACGGGTAAAATTTCAATTACGACATCGTCCGGGGAGTATATTACGGCATCAGGGCCAATGTTAATATTTTTAGCTAAAGATCAAACTATTCATATCACTATGGAAGAGACTCATGAACAGTTAAATTATAACTTAATTGAATTAGATTCAGCGTCAATAAAAAATGCTTATAATTTTTTTCTGTATGAACATGCAGACTTTTCGGCCCCATTAACAAAACCGACGACAAAACATCTGTTAGCGCCAATAGAAACAGGCGTAGCAAGAGTATTCAACCTCTTACACTCTTCAAATAAAAGCCAAAAACTGTCCCAAGATAAAAAGGAATATTTAATAAGATTTCTACTTTCAGAATTCATCTATGAACCCGAAGCATTTGCTCTCTTCAGAGAACTATCGCAAAATACATTAGCCGAAAACATTTATAATATTATTATAAGCGACATAAGTCGAAAATGGGCGCTCAAGGATATTTCTGACTCACTCTATATGAGTTGCTCCACATTAAAAAGGAAATTGAAACAAGAGAACACCTCATTCAGCGAAGTTTACCTTAATGCGCGAATGAATAAAGCGACAAAACTTCTACGCAATAGTGAATATAATATTACTCGAGTGGCTTATATGTGTGGTTATGATAGTGCTTCTTATTTTACATGCGTTTTTAAAAAACATTTCAAAACTACACCATCGGAATTTTTAGCGTTTTTATCTTCCTCTCGTCATCAATATGTTAATTGAGATATCTGACAATGCAGTATAAGAACAAAGCAAAACACATTAATATAAGAGATGGGATTTTGTTGCTCGCTAAAAAATTCGATCTAACGTTGAGCGAGAAAAAAGTTATTTATTACGTGGCAGCAGGATTATCTGTTAAAAGTTGCTCAAATTTATTAGATCGAAATATAAAAACGATTTCAACACAAAAGAGATCAGCCTATAAAAAAATGGATATTACTACTGATGTTGAATTAATCCATTTGATGCTGAATGAGTTTTACATATCAGTCGATATTACGTAATTTTTTTCTAAAATGTTGCCAGAGTGGTAGGCAAGGCAATTCTGGATATCATCTTCAGAGATCGGTGTGATATCTACGTTGTTTAATTTAACTGTTCCCGTATAGCAATGACTGGAATTTGATAGTGCTTTGATTAAAGAAGATTTACCTGAACCTGATGTACCGATAATACCCATAAATTCTCCGGGAACAGCAGTGAATGAAAGCTGTTCAATCAGTGTTCGTTCCGCAAACGCTATGGGTAATTCTTCTCTTTCTATCGGCTGGCTGACGTTCGACTCAACACCGCCAGTACGTTCCATGGAGGATAATAGTGATATCGGCGCCGGAGGCGATAATATCACTAACATCAATACATCAATCTTTATCGGCTCCTCAGAAGCTCACGCAACAATTAAGCCGACTATTGATACACAATCGCCCGCCGAACCAACGTTAGGATCGACTGTTAGCAGTCTGGATAATACCGTCACCCTTCAGGGAGTCGTGGAGGTGCATCAGGATATTCAGGTGAAGGTCACGGTCAACAATACGGACTACACAGCCAGTGGAACATTTACAGGTACATCGCCCGGAAAACCCGGTTAACAAGAGTTCCGGCGTAGATGAAATGATTTCGCTTAGCGAGGCGACATGGCATTCGGTAAGTGTTGATGAAGAAAATCATGCCTGATAACTAAACATCACCCTGCGAGGCCTCTTCGGAGGCCTCCTGAAAAAAACAGAATAATATTTATTGTCTGTTAATTATTACAGAGAGAGTTAATTTATAAAAAAAAGCGGCAGACTACGCTGCCGCAAATATGAGGAGGACAATTACCGTTACGCTACACCACAAAGTAATCCGTTACTGAGGTAAGTAAAACATAAATATCCCCAACAATGAATCAACGAATCAAGCAATCGTCAAATCATGGTATTAATAACCTTGTTCTGTTTTAGCATACTGTGACAGTAAAAATAGATTTTAGTCATTCTGTATATCACACGAAAATTTATAAAACAGATTTGGTTCACTCACAATATACAAATTATTTTCATTATCCATGGCAATCCCTTCTGGTTGGGGGATATCGTCTCTGAGCCCTGACCACTCCGCCGTCAGGAACAATCGATCGCGCACCCGCCACTCGGAACTGACCTCCAGAATCATTTTTGACTCGTCCGACAACACCAGCAGCGAATCCGTTGGGGCATGGTATTCAAGTCCGGAAACATCGCTCACACTCGCAGTGATGGCAGAAGGCAACGCTCTGGTGATACCATTTTTGCTCATCTCTACTTCTTTGATCATAATGGGTTTTCTTTCTTTTGCGGCATATAATCTCTCATTTTTCGCATCCCATGCCGTACCTTCCAGCCCTTTATTTTTTGCTTTGTCATAGCCCTCAAGCTTCACCATGGAGATTATCTGCATGGTGCCGCGCTGAATATCCACCTGTGTTTTATAGACCGCGCCATCTTTCTCACTGCCTATCTGGAACTGGTTGCCCCCACTCCATGCAATAGACTCCGGGTCGTGGATGCCCTGCAGCGGCATCCGCCCTACCAGCTGCCCTTCTGTCGTTAACCAGACCAGTTCAGGGGGATTATTAATAACGGCGAAAAGCATCCTGTCTTCGGCGGAGTAGGTCAAACCTGAAAGGTTACTCTTAACTCCTGCGACTGGTTTTTGCTGAATAACCGCTTTATAGCTACTCAGTGCTAGCGCCGAGGGTTTATCACCATATTTGAGGATCAGTTGATAAACATAGCGTATATCGTCCCTGACCATAAATAAAATCACGCCCAAGAGTACAACCACAATAACGCGTTTTAGTAATCTCATAAAAAATCCATAGCAGATCGCGTCACGACTGATGTCGTAACGCATTTCTTAAAAAGAAAGCCGATGTCCGATAGAATCGTTATTCGGTTATGGCGAGCGCCATTAGCATAGGCAAAATGAAATAGTGAGGGTTATCACAAAAAGCCCGATTTTAATCACTAACGTACACTTTTTGTAAATTGACATAATCAAGAGGAGGGTAGTTTCGGCTAATTATTTAAATAGTACGTCTGCAAATTCGCCCCTGTATGCAGGGCAAATGACAAAAAGTGATAATTAATGAGATGTAACACCGCAATCTGATCTGCTATTGCTGCTCCCACTTCTATTCAACCGGGCAGCAAAAAATGAAACTCAACCTTATTACCGTCAGCCTGGCTACGCTCGTTGCCGCTGGCGCATTCCCGGCCCATGCCGGTCCTCAGGCGCATGTCGTGTGCGGCTATCACCACACGCTGGGCGATGACGCGATTATGATGTTTGGTAAAGCGAATCAGGCGATGTGGCATGACTTTTTTGGCAACACCCACACCGACGCGGTCTCTACCTACCAGACGTTGCGCGCGCAACCCGATACCACCTGTGATAATAAAGCCGACAGCTCCGCTTACTGGGCGCCGTCCATGAAATTACCTGATGGTGAAATCGTAAATCCGGCCTACCAAAAGACCTATTATCAATCCACAAATGTAGCGCAATATCCGCTCCATCCATTCCCGACCGGGCTGGAGTTACTGGCAGGCGATCATCACGGTACTGGCCCCAGTTCCGCAATCACCTTTTTATGTGCCAACGGCAAAGGTTACACCAACAAGGTAGGCGAAATATGCGGCCTGCGTAAAGCGGGCGATGCCGTCCAGTTTAATATCGGGATCGCTTTCCCCAACTGTTGGGATGGCGTCAACCTGAAACCGACCCATAGCCACAATAACGCTATCTATGCCGACCACGGGAAATGTTCCGCAGACTATCCGGTAAAAATCCCAACGGTGAATATGAACATCGCCTGGGTACTCCCGCAGATCTCCTCGCTGGATACGTCTAAAGTGGAATTGTCGATGGACCCGGTAATGCATGGCGAAACCCGGGAAGAGCGCTGGGGAAGTCTTTATACTGCCCATGCCGATTTTATGAATGGCTGGACGGAAGATGGCGCGCAGTTTATGACGGATCTGTGTATGAATCAGGGACTGGATTGCGGCACTACGGTTCCTTACGCCTACAGTAAAGCGGAAGAAAATACCTGGGTAAGCAGCGAAGACGACAAGCCTCATGCCAGCGTCGATACCTTGTACGTACAGGATGACTGGACAAATGGCGGACGCACGCAGCCCCCGGAAACGCTCACGCTGGTGAAATTTAAGATCCCGCCCCTGCCTGCCAATATGGACGCTTCGCTATTCAAATACCGTATTCGCCTTTTTGGCGGCAAAACGGAAACGAACGGCGCCGATCAAATTTTCTTTTACCCGACCAGCAGTGACTGGCACGTCAGTACCGTGTCCTGGAACAATAAACCGGCGATCAACTACCGTTCCGATGCCGTGTTATATCTGGACCATTCACATGAGTATCGCATGGTTGATGTCGATAAAGCGGTGCGCAAAGCGCTGGCGGAAGGGAAAACGGAAATATCCTGGTATATCGGCGGCGACCGTCAGGGAAATCACTACGATTTCATGCCAGCGGACTCAAAACAGAGCCTGGTGCTGATGCTGACCGGTTTCAAAAAGACGCCGGAGCTGTAATAGTAAACTGTGCCCGCTGACACAACAGCGGGCACGATGGCGGCACAAGCATTATGGCACGCCATCAAAACCTGACCAATACCTCAGAAAAACAACCGTTTATTCTCAGGCTGTAGTCCCTGTTGCTGCTGAACATCCTGCAGATAACAGGTCGCTACGACGGCAAGCCGGGCATAGAAGGCGCTGACGGTATTGCGTTGCAGCAATTCCAGATAGCGGAATCCCCAGGGCAGCAGATGCGCCTCCAGTAACCGGTTGGCCGCCACGTTGTCGCCTCGTGCCAGCAGATCGCTACAGGCTAATAGCATCAGGCCAAACTGATCTTCCGGCTCGCGTTCACGGTCAGTGAATACCATTCCCTGCGACTGTAAAAAAGCTCGATAATCGGCGGTGGTTTCCCCCATCAGCAAATTATCTTTTTCCAGATAGACCGATCCCCAGGGCGGGACGGGCATCTTTCCCTGGCCTTCAAACAACACGGAAAATTGCCATGTAAGCGCATCATCATCCGGTAGCGACCATGACGCACACAGTGATTCAATAGGTCCGCGATCGCGCCAGGGGTAAAGCTCAGGCAACGTTGGCAAACAATCGAACAACGCTTTCACCTCCGGCCTCTCAGGGGAGTAGTAAAACAGTGCGCCGAGGATACGCGGCAAAACAGCACGGGAAGGCATAGCAATAGCTCCTGAAATATTTCGCCTGATGACGCTACGCTGATCAGGCTTACATGGCACAAGCCGGGCAAAAACTACATTGGCAGCGTCCACAGATTGTAAAACGCAATCCTACCCGCCAACTCCGCCGCGATAACCACCACAGCCGTCATGGCCAGCACCGCAGCGCTCGATTTCAGGCGCGCGCAGACCACCACCCCGACCACGCCCGCCGCCAGCAATATCGCCTGGGCGGTAAACCAGCTATGCTGCGCGGCGGTCAGAGCGCTATCGGCGCTCATCAGCGTCGCCATATAGCCCGGGCGCAGACAAAAGCTCACCAAAATCGCCAACACGCTGACCAGTAGCCCCAGACGGCGCACGCCAAACAATGCCGCCAACGCGCCGCCGCCAATCAACGGCGTCAATATCATCATTGCCGTGGTGTAAGATGAACGCCAGGTCGCCACCGTCGGCAGTTGGTAAATCTGCGGAACGGCGTATAAGAAGACTACTCCGACTATCGCCGCCAACCAGACCAACGCGTTACACAGCGGCGTCGCCCGGTTCAGCAACAAACCGAGCGCCCCCAGCCCGCCGAGCGCCGCAAAAGCCGCCGACAGGACAATCTCGTTACTCATCGGCGAATGTCCGACGCGCAGCAGCATATTCAGCGCACGCAGCGGTTGCCCGACGTGGAAGGTGCCGACAATGACGCCCAGCCCAAACAGGCACATCACCGAGAACAGACCGATAGCCTTGCGCCGCGGCGCGACCAGCCCCATTGCGCCGCCAATCAGCAGCAGAATAAACGCGCCGACCGCGCTCTGGGTAAAGACCGTAAAAAAGACCAGCGGTAACTCATGCATGGCGCACCTCCCGAATGTTCATGATTGCGCCTTCCGTATCGCCCGTGGGTCTCGCTTTCGGATGCGGTTTAATAATGAGGTTAGGATGGGTGAACGACGCCGAAGGCAGCGGCGCGATTTGATTCTCCGTGCCATATTTTGCCCGTAATTCATCGACAGGGCCGAAATCCAGCGCTCGCTGCGGGCAAGAATCCACACAGATAGGGCGCAGATTGTTCTCCAGTCGGTCAAGACAACCGTCGCACTTACGCATCACGTTCGCCTGCGTATCAAACTGCGGCGCGCCGTAGGGGCAGCGCATTTCACAATAACGACAGCCGACGCATACGCTGTCATCCACCACGACCAGACCATCTTCTTTGCGTTTATGCATCGCCCCGGTCGGACAGCCGGAGACACATACCGGCTCATCGCAATGGTTACAAGCAATAGAGAGGTAGTAGGTAAAGGTGTCGTGATGCCAGCTTTCCCCCTCTTTCACCCAGCTTCCGCCGCCATATTCATAGACGCGGCGCAGTTTCGGACCGACATCCAGATCTTTATTATCCTTGCAGCTTACCTGGCAGGTTTTACAGCCTGAACAGCGCGAGGAGTCAACATAAAAGCCATACTGTTTCATCGTACATCACTCCTTAAGCGCGTTTAATTTCAACCAGATTGGTATGCTGCGGATTGCCTTTCGCCAGCGGCGAAGGATGGTGGCTGGTCAGCGTATTGATACAGCCGCCGACATCAACGCCGTTGCCGTCAAGCCGCGTCCACGCGCCCTGCGGCATCGCCGCCACGCCGGGTAAAATGCGCTGGGTCACTTTACAGGGAAGCTCCACCACGCCGCGGTCATTGAATACATGCACCCGATCGCCGGACTTCAGTTGGCGGGCGCTGGCGTCAATCGGGTTAATCCAGACTTCATCCGGCACCGCCTCATGCAGCATCAGCACATTGCTGTAGGTAGAGTGGGTATGCCCTTTGGTATGGAAGCCGCTTAACTGCAACGGATACTTCGCCGTCAGCGCTTTGTTAAGGTGCGACTCTTTCGCCGGACAAAATTCCGGCAATGCGGGAATTCGCTCGCCTTCTGGCAACGTCCACGTTTGCGCCAGATCCGCCAGCGCCTGGGAGTAAATTTCAATTTTGCCCGACGGCGTGGAGAGTGGATTAGCCTCGGCGTCGGCGCGGAAATCGGCAAACGCAAGGCTCTGCTGCTCGGTAGCGATACGCTGGTCAATCACACCCATCTCTTTCGCCACGCTCCACTCCGGTAGGTATGGACGTTTTTCACGGATCTGCTGATAGTGCATCTCCGCCCACTGCGCCTGAGTTCGGCCCTCGGTATATTGCTCGCGCAGTCCAAGATGCCCGGCGATATCCGCGCAGATGTCATACGTGCTGCGCACTTCCCACATCGGTTTAACGGTTTTCTGAATCGCAATCATATAGTTATGCGATCCCGCCGCATAGGAGCTGTCCACCAGGTCTTCCGCCTCAAGATAGCTGGTCTCCGGCAACAGCAGATCCGCATACATCGCGCTGGGCGTCATATGGTTTTCAATCACGATAATGGTTTCACACAGCGATTCATCCGCGAGAATTTGTCGGGTGCGGTTCGTTTCGCCGTGCTGATTCAGCAAGGTATTACCGGCCTGGTTGAAAAACAGCTTAA
Organism: Salmonella sp. SAL03688; assembly: GCF_046551895.1. Lineage (NCBI taxonomy): Bacteria > Pseudomonadati > Pseudomonadota > Gammaproteobacteria > Enterobacterales > Enterobacteriaceae > Salmonella > Salmonella sp. SAL03688. The sequence goes on along the minus strand of NZ_JBGDVI010000010.1, from coordinate 91,674 downwards.
TCCCGGTTTTTAGCCTGTCCGCGCCTTTCACACCCATTGTCGTCGCGGTCATTTTCTCCGGATGCTGAATGGCGTCCGTCCACAGATAGCAAGGAATAGAGGTTGTGATCGGATTCTTACCGACAGGCAACAATGGCACGCCATACGGCGTACCGTAAGGCCAGTTGCCATTGTTGGTGCCGGGCCGCCCGAAGTGGCCGGTTAACGCTGGCAGCGTCTGAATAGCACGCACGGTTTGTTCGCCGTTGGCATGACGCTGCGGCCCCCAGCCCTGGCAAATATAGCAGGCACGCGCCGAGGCGATTTCGCGCGCCAGTTGGCGAATACGCGTTGCCGGAATTCCGGTGATATCCGCCGCCCATTCCGGGGTTTTCGCGATACCGTCATCGCCCGTGCCAAGAACATAGTCTTTATAGCTGGCGTGAGGCGCAGCCGTGTCCGGCAAGGTGCTACGGTCATAACCGACGCAATAGCGGTTTACCAGCGCCTCGTCGAGAAGCTGTTCGGTAATCAGCGTATGCGCTATGCCGGCGACTAACGCAGCGTCCGTGGTTGGGCGAATCGGTAGCCATTCGGCGTGTTCGGTAATCACCGAATCGGTATAGCGCGGATCGATAATAATGACTCGGGCTTTCGAGGTCTCCAGCGCCCGGCGCAGCTCTTCAACCTGACCGCCGCCGGACATCCGCGTTTCTGAGAGATTCAGGCCAAATAGCACCACCAGATCGGAATGCGCGATCTGCGTAAAATGGCTACCGACATAGGTACCATGCATATAGGGCGTTGCCGTCGCGATTTGCGCGGTCGAGTAGGTATTATGGTAATTTAAATAGCCGCCGGTGAGATTTAATAATCGCTTCCAGGCGGGCGATCCCTGCGTATGATAATATGCCCCGGATTGATAATTATAATAAATAGCTTCCCGGCCATATTGTTCGCTAACACGCGTTAATTCCGCCGCAATAAAGGCCGTGGCCTCATCCCATGAAATACGTTTAAATTTTCCTTCGCCGCGTTTTCCCACTCTTTTCATCGGATACTTAATGCGATCCGGGCTATAGACGCGCCAGCGACTGGAACGCCCACGCAGGCAGGGACGAATCTGATGCTCGCCGAATACCGCGTCATCTTTCGCGTCTTCCGGCTCAATACGCACAATGCGATCATTTTTCACGATAACCTTAAGCGGGCATCGACTGCCACAGTTGACCAGACAGGCGCTGTGCCTGACGGTTTCGCCGTTGGTATCCTTCGGTATCGTGGTCTCCTGCGCCTGGGCAGTGGTAGCAAAAGGCAGCGTAATCGCCTGGCTTAGCGTCACCGCCGCCCCTACTTTTGCAGTAGCGACAATAGCATCACGTCGGGTTATGGTTGTGTTCAGCCATTTTTTTATTTCCATTTTTTATTTCTCACATTGCTTCCATAATTATTAATAATATGTAATGAAAACTAATCATAATAGATTAAATATTTGTGCTGATTGATTGTGATCAAACGCATTCTGAACGTCAGTAAAAATAAAATGTGATACCGCATACGTTATTATAAAAATTAATGAAAAATTATTTTATGCAATTCTGATGAAAATAAATTACCCATCACGGTATCCGGCGATATTAATTAACGACATGACGTTTGCCAGTCGACATGAGCAGGTAGCGCCCCCTGCAAGGCAAGACGGGCCTTTCAACACTGGAGCAACATCGCCTATGCCTTTGAATTAGACGCCTCATCAGGGATAATAACCTTACGATTCGTCCGCTCAGGTCCACTATGAAACACTCCCTGCCATGCCGGGCGTTACGCAAACGCCCCATGAAACTCGGCACTACCGTCATTCTGATGGTCAGCGCCGTTTTGTTTTCGGTGCTCGTTGTGGTCCATCTGATCTATTTTTCGCAAATCAGCAGCATGACGCGCGACGCGCTGGCAGATAAAGCGCTGGCGGTGGCTCGCTCGCTGGCGGACTCTCCGGCAGTTCGCGAGGGGCTGAAAAAACCGCCTGCGGAAAGCGGCATTCAGCCGCTCGCCGAAGCGGTAAGCCAGCATAATGGCTTTTTGTTTATTGTGGTGACCAACATGCAGGGCATCCGTTATTCGCACCCAGAAACGCAGCGAATCGGTCAACCGTTCAAAGGCGATGACATTCTGCTCGCGCTGCAGGGAAAGGAAAACGTTGCCATTAATCGCGGCTTTCTTGCCAAAGCGCTGCGCGTTTTCACACCGGTTTATGATGAACGTCACCGGCAGATCGGCGTGGTAGCGATTGGCCTGGAACTCAGTCACGTTACGCAGCAGATCAACAATAGCCGCGGCAGTATTATCTGGTCCATTCTGTTCGGCGCTCTGGTGGGGTTATTAGGCACGTATGCGCTGGTCAAGGTGCTGAAACGTATCCTATTTGGCCTCGAACCCTATGAGATCTCAACCCTGTTTGAACAACGCCAGGCGATGCTGCAGTCAATCAAAGAGGGCGTTATCGCCGTGGATGATAGCGGCGAAGTCACGTTGATTAACCATGCGGCGCAGGCGCTGCTCGATTATCGAAAAACGCAGGATGACGCCAGATTATCCACCCTGAGTCATGCCTGGTCGCAGGTGGTGGACATTAGCGAAGTGTTGCATGACGGTACGCCGCGCCGCGATGAAGAGATCATCGTCAAAGGCCGCCTGCTGCTGGTGAATACCGTTCCGGTGCGCAGCAACGGCGAAATTATCGGCGCGATATCCACCTTCAGGGATAAAACAGAAGTTCGCCAACTGATGCAGCGGTTGGACGGGATGGTGAACTACGCGGATGCGCTCCGTGAACGATCCCACGAATTCATGAACAAATTACATGTGATTCTGGGATTATTGCACCTGAAGAGTTATAAGCAGCTTGAAGCGTATATTATCAAGACGGCCAATAACTATCAGGAAGAGATCGGTTTGCTGCTGGGTAAAATAAAGTCGCCGATTATCGCTGGCTTTTTGCTCAGTAAGATTACTCGCGCCTCTGATTTCGGGCACAGCCTGGTGATAAGCAGCGACAGCCAGTTACCGGATAATAACAATGAAGATCAGGTTACGGTGCTGATTACGGCGCTGGGTAATTTGATTGAAAACGCGCTGGAAGCGTTGAGCCAGGAATCCGGCGGCGAAATCAGCGTCTCGTTACACTACCGTCATGGCTGGCTGCATTGCGAAGTGAGCGATGACGGTCCGGGTATAGAACCTGAGCGCATCGAGGCGATTTTTGAAAAAGGCGTCTCGTCGAAAGGCGCCGAACGCGGCGTCGGTTTAGCGCTGGTTAAACAGCAGGTTGAAGCGCTTGGCGGCGTAATTTCCGTGGAGTCCGAGCCTGGGATCTTCACACAATTTTTTGTACAGTTACCCTGGGATGGAAAAAGGACCAGCCTATGATCAATGTATTAATTGTCGATGACGATGCGATGGTCGCGGAGTTAAATCGCCGCTATGTCGCGCAAATCTCCGGTTTTCATTGTTGTGGAACCGCTTCGACGCTGGGAAAAGCGAAAGAGTTTATCTTCAACAGTGAAAATCACATTGACCTAATCCTGCTGGATATCTACATGCAGCAGGAAAACGGATTGGATCTGCTGCCTGTCCTGCACAGCGCAGGCTGCAAAAGCGACGTTATTGTCATTTCTTCTGCCGCTGACGCCGCCACCATTAAAGATTCGCTTCACTACGGCGTGGTGGATTATCTGATCAAGCCTTTTCAGGCCACGCGCTTTGAAGAAGCGTTGACCGGCTGGCTACGTAAGAAAACGGCGATGGAAAAACGCCAGTATTACGAACAGTCTGAGCTTGACCTGCTCATTCACGGTAATTCATCCAGCGAGCAGGAGCCTCGTCGGCTACCAAAAGGGCTGACGCAGCAAACGCTACGCACCTTATGCCAGTGGATTGATGCGCATCAGGAGCAGGAATTTTCTACCGACGAGTTGGCCAACGAAGTGAATATCTCGCGCGTCTCCTGCCGTAAATATCTCATCTGGCTGGTGAATTGCCATATCTTGTTTACCAGTATTCATTACGGCGTGACCGGCAGGCCGGTTTACCGCTACCGCGTTCAGCCGGAACATTACTCTTTACTGAAACAATATTGTCAGTAAGGATACCGCATAAAGCCGACGCGAAGCGTTATATCCTGGTAACATTTATTATAACAATGCCAATAAAAACGCTATCACATTAATAACAAACCTGGGAAATTGTGTCAGATCAAATATACTCAACCCAGGCCTGTTAACGTTATTTTCTATTATTACAGCGCTCTGCGCTGTTTTTAATTTCAAAACGCTAACAAAAGTTAATTAAGTATTATCCCATGCCGAGAGTGTGTATTTTTATTAAAAAAGGGATTTGTCCGGAATTTTCCTGACACTTAAATAAAATTATGTTTGTAGCAATGGAGCTTGTGCTACGCCTATGGACAATACGTATATTGGTGAGCAGATACGCGTCTCCACACGCCATACTAATAATTTAAAAAAATGGCGTGACAATGATCACATAAGTCACATTCTGTTCGCTTTATCTCGTGATTTACCTGATGGCGAGACACAAAAATTAAAGAATAAACGCCTGTTTTTAAAACAGACAAATCATAATTTACTGCTCTCGCTGACTCCACCTGCCCATCGCCAGAGGGTACTCCCCTCTGAACATCACCATCGCAAGAAAATAATTACTTAAAGCAACTCTGTAAAAAGCTTAATCGTTAATCGTCGCCACTGGCGCATTGAATATTCGCCATTTCCTGATGCTCATTCACACAAATCAGAAGATGGCTGTGATCCATTTATCAAAATTGACTGGGTTTATCGCGAGGATAAATAAAAATGTTATTTAGTATACAGCTTCTCATAATATTAATATGTCTGTTTTATGGTGCCCGAAAGGGCGGGATCGCGCTCGGGTTGTTGGGCGGTATTGGTCTGGTCATTCTGGTGTTTGTTTTCCATCTCCAGCCAGGTAAACCGCCCGTTGACGTAATGCTGGTCATTATCGCGGTAGTCGCCGCGTCGGCGACGTTGCAGGCGTCAGGCGGGCTGGATGTGATGCTGCAGATTGCCGAAAAGCTGCTGCGTCGCAACCCCAAATACGTCTCTATTGTGGCGCCGTTCGTCACCTGTACCCTGACGATTCTGTGTGGGACAGGCCACGTGGTCTACACCATTTTGCCGATTATCTATGACGTGGCGATCAAGAATAATATCCGTCCGGAACGTCCAATGGCGGCCAGTTCTATCGGCGCGCAAATGGGCATCATCGCCAGTCCGGTTTCCGTCGCCGTTGTTTCTCTGGTAGCGATGCTGGGCAACGTGACATTTGACGGAAAACATCTGGAGTTCCTCGATCTGCTGTCGATCACCATCCCGTCAACCCTGCTCGGTATCCTGGCAATCGGTATTTTTAGTTGGTTCCGCGGTAAAGATCTGGATAAAGACGAAGCGTTTCAGAAATTTATTTCCGTACCGGAAAACCGTCAGTACGTGTACGGCGATACCGCGACGCTGCTGGATAAAAAACTGCCGAAAAGCAACTGGCTGGCGATGTGGATCTTCCTGGCGGCGATTGCCGTGGTCGCTCTCCTGGGCGCGGACTCCGACTTACGTCCAACCTTCGGCGGCAAACCGTTGTCGATGGTGCTGGTCATTCAGATGTTTATGCTGCTGACCGGAGCGCTCATTATCATCCTGACCAAAACCAATCCTGCGTCTATCTCAAAAAACGAAGTTTTTCGTTCCGGTATGATTGCGATTGTCGCGGTATACGGGATCGCCTGGATGGCGGAAACCATGTTCGGCGCGCATATGTCGGAAATTCAGGGCGTGCTGGGCGAAATGGTCAAAGAGTATCCGTGGGCCTACGCCATCGTTCTGCTGCTGGTCTCCAAGTTTGTTAACTCCCAGGCAGCGGCGCTGGCGGCGATTGTTCCCGTCGCGCTGGCTATCGGTGTCGATCCGGCGTATATCGTGGCCTCTGCGCCGGCATGTTATGGCTACTATATCCTGCCGACCTACCCAAGCGATCTGGCGGCGATTCAGTTTGACCGTTCCGGCACAACCCGTATTGGCCGCTTCGTCATTAACCACAGCTTCATTCTGCCGGGTTTGATTGGCGTGAGCGTCTCCTGCGTCTTTGGCTGGATCTTTGCCGCAATGTACGGATTCCTGTAATGGCCGCGCGCGCCGCCCGGTTATGCGCGGCGCGCGACTTAGAGCCTGGCCCATGAGGTTCTTAATACATTTTCTTACTATTAGGCTGGAAGCACATGTCGAAAAAAGAGTTTATCTATCAGGCGCCTTTCCCGATGGGAGAGGACAAAACAGAGTATTATCTGCTCACCTCCGATTATGTCAGCGTCAGTGAATTCAACGGAGAATCTATCCTCAACGTTGAGCCGCAGGCGTTAACGTTGCTGGCTCAGCAAGCCTTCCATGATGCGTCTTTTATGCTCCGTCCTGAACACCAGCAGCAAGTCGCCGCCATTCTCCATGACCCCGAAGCCAGCGAAAACGACAAATATGTGGCGTTGCAATTCCTGAGAAACTCCGAGATCGCCGCCAAAGGCATTCTGCCGACCTGCCAGGATACCGGCACGGCGATTATCATGGGTAAAAAAGGCCAACGCGTCTGGACGGGCGGCGGCGATGAAGCCGCGCTCTCCAAAGGCGTGTTTAATACCTATATCGAAGATAACCTGCGCTACTCGCAGAACGCGCCGCTGGATATGTACAAAGAGGTCAATACCGGCAGCAACCTGCCAGCGCAAATCGATCTCTATGCCGTCGATGGCGACGAGTACAAGTTCCTTTGCGTGGCGAAAGGCGGCGGTTCAGCAAACAAAACGTATCTCTATCAGGAGACCAAAGCGCTGCTCACCCCAGGCAAGCTGAAAAACTTCCTCGTTGAGAAAATGCGCACGCTGGGCACCGCAGCCTGTCCGCCATACCATATCGCCTTTGTCATTGGCGGCACCTCGGCGGAAAGCACGCTGAAAACCGTTAAACTCGCCAGCACCCACTATTACGACGCGCTGCCGACGGAAGGTAACGAGCACGGCCAGGCATTCCGCGATCTCCACCTGGAACAGGAACTGCTGGAAGAAGCGCAAAAACTTGGCCTCGGCGCCCAGTTCGGCGGGAAATATTTCGCCCACGATATTCGCGTAATTCGCCTGCCGCGTCACGGCGCTTCCTGTCCGGTGGGGATGGGCGTCTCCTGCTCGGCCGACCGTAACATCAAAGCGAAAATCAACCGCGAAGGCATCTGGATCGAAAAACTGGAGCACAATCCGGGCCAGTATATTCCGCCAGCGCTGCGTCAGGCGGGCGAAGGCGACGCGGTGAAAGTCGATCTCAACCGTCCGATGAAAGAGATCCTCGCCCAGCTATCGCAGTACCCGGTCTCGACTCGCCTGTCGCTGACGGGCACCATTATCGTAGGTCGCGATATCGCCCACGCGAAGCTAAAAGAGCGTATTGAATCCGGCGAAGACCTGCCGCAGTATATTAAAGACCATCCCATCTATTACGCAGGTCCGGCAAAAACCCCGGCAGGTTATCCATCTGGCTCATTAGGCCCCACCACCGCAGGCCGAATGGACTCTTATGTCGATCTACTGCAATCCCACGGCGGCAGTATGATCATGCTGGCGAAAGGCAACCGTAGTCAGCAGGTCACGGATGCCTGTAAAAAACATGGCGGCTTTTATTTGGGCAGTATCGGCGGCCCGGCGGCGGTACTGGCACAGCAGAGCATTAAGCATCTGGAGTGCGTCGAGTATCCGGAACTCGGCATGGAAGCTATCTGGAAAATTGAAGTAGAAGATTTCCCGGCCTTTATCCTGGTGGATGACAAAGGCAACGATTTCTTCCAGCAGATTGTCAGCAAACAGTGCGCTAACTGCGCGAAATAACCTGGCAGGCCCGGCGTTCTCCCGGGCCGCGTTATCGGTTAATTGCCGGATGGCGCTACGCTTATCCGGCTTATCCGGCCTGCACGAGAGAACATGCTCACGCTTTTACATCGCTGGTCGCTACCACAGAAATCGCCGGGCTATCCGGCTGTTCGACGAATGGCGGCGTTTTCCGGTATTTATCCAGCAGGTGGATCTGAATCTTGCGCAGCATGTCGCCATTCAAACGGTAGTAGCGGAAGTAGAGAACCAACGTCATCATGAAAAACAGTACCGGCAGGACAATCATAATAAACTGCATCCCCTGCAGGGTTTGCGCAGACTGTGCCACGTTCGGCGTGTAGCCAATCAGCCCCAGCACCAGAGCGATAAAGAACGCCGCAAACGCCGAGCCGCCCTTCACAACCATCGTCTGTACGGAATAAGCGATACTCTCGCAGCGAATATTGAGCTTAAATTCCCCATAATCGACCGTATCCGCCACCATGATTACCTGAAGCACCCAAAAGAGCGCGGTCCCGATATTCAGGAAAATACCCGCCGCCACGATTAAAGCGGCATTATGGACATCCGCCAACGCCATCGCGAAGAGCCCTGCGCAACTCAGAACGGGCATCACGGAGGCGCCCGCCCACAATATCCGTCGCGATAACATTTTCACCAGCCGGGGGAAGACAATCAGCGTCAGCAGATTCGCCGCGCCGGCGTAAGAAAGGTAATAGGGAAAAAGATCGGCATCGCCAATCACATAGGTGAAGTAGTAGATCGCAAAGCCATTGATAATATTGGAGGCAATGTTATACGCCAGCGCCATTCCCAACAGGCAAGAGAGCTGATCGTTTTTGTATATCAATCCAACGATCGTTTTTAACGTCAGATGTGGGCGGCCCGCCGTTACACCGTTGTCGGAGGAGTACACCTCATGTACGTTGCGTAATGTCACGATAGTCGAGGCGATAAAAAACGCAATCAGTACCAGCGTAAACATCTGAAAGCCGAACCCACGATCCGCTCCGCCAACGTAGTTCACAAACGGCAGCGTTATACCGGCAGTGACGAAGCCAGCCAGACTGGCGAAGAAACGCGGGAACGGCACCAGTTGTTCGCGTTCTCGCTTATCAAGCGTAATAGTCGGCACCAGCGACCAAAATGGGATATCCATAATGGTATACGTCATGCCCCACAGGATGTAGGTTACGCAGACAAATACAACCTGCGCGGTTCCCTCAAAAAGATGGGCGCTGAACAGCAGGAAAAGCACCAGCGAATTGGTTAAGGTGCCGATCAATATCCACGGCTTAAATTTCCCCCACCGCGAACGCGTGGCGTTGACAATCCAGCCCATGATGGGATCGTTTATCGCATCCCAGATTCGCGCGACCAGAAAGAGGGTGCCGACGAGGCCGACCGAGAGTCCCACCACATCGGTGTAGTAATACATCAGGTACATATACACAATGCCGATGGCGAAATCCTTACCAAACGCACCGAACCCGTAACTCAGCTTTGTTGTCAGAGAGATGCTCATAGGGTACCGGGTCGCTGTTACCAGCGCCCGCCTTCTGTTAGTAGAGGTTAAACGCCGGATCTGCCGTCCAGCGCGGCTGGAGATTAACGGCGTAACCAGGCCGGAAGCCAGTCGCCATGCGCGGCGATCAGATCGTCAACCAACGCATAGATTTCTTCGATACCCAGCACCGCTGCGGTATGAGGGTCCATCATCGCCGCGTGATACACGCGATCGCGGTTTTCCGTGAGGATGGCTTCGGTCAACAGCGTTTGCACGTTGATGTTGGTCTGCATCATCGCCGCCAGATGAGAAGGGATCGTCCCCACCTTCGTCGGTTGAATGCCGTTGGCATCTACCAGACAAGCCACTTCCACGCAGCTTCCCTGCGGCAGGTTATCAATCAGCCCCTCATTACGCACATTGCCGTAAATCACGCTCGGCTCGCCGGTCCACAGAGCGTTCATAATGGTGCTGGCGTACTCGCGGGACGGTTTGATGTCGATACGCTCGGCGGTTTTATACTCCTCCAGCTCTTTATGCCAGTTCGCCAGTTGTTCTACGCAGCGTTTCGGATATTCATCCAGCGGCACCTTGTAGCGCGCAATCAGATCTTCGCGTCCCGGTTTAATAAACCACGGCGTGTACTCGGCAAAATGCTCTGATGATTCGGTGACGAAGTAGCCCAACTTTTTGAACATCTCATAGCGCACAATGTTCTGGCAGCGTTCATTGCCGTGAATATTGGGCTTCGGCGCCTGTCCGGCGTCATAGGCCGCCAGCAATTCAGGATAGAGATCGACATAAGTCCCGTCAGCCGTTTTGCGCTCCAGTTCGAGGTAAAACGCCATGTGGTTAATGCCGGCGCAGCGATAGCGCAGCGAGGCGGGATCGATATTCAGGTCGCGCGCCAGTTCTTCCGCCGTTCCCTGTACCGAATGGCACAGGCCGACCTGTTTGATATGCGGATAGCGGGCATACATCGCCCAGGTATTCATCGCCATCGGGTTGACGTAATTGAGCATGGTGGCCTTCGGACAGACTTCCATCATGTCTTCGCAAATCCGCCACAGATGCGGGATAGTCCGCAGCGCGCGCATAATGCCGCCCGGCCCCAGCGTATCGGCGATCGTCTGTTCCAGGCCATGACGCTTACAAACCTCAAAATCGGTCACGGTGCAGGGTTCATAGCCGCCAATCTGAAAGGCGACCACCACGAAATCCGCATCCTGTAGCGCCGCTTTCTGGTGGGTATGGCAGGTAATCCGGCCTGAAGCGCCCGCTGAGTCCATCAGTTTCCGTACCACAATGTGCGACTCTTCCAGCCGGGTTTCGTCAATATCCATCAGGGCGACATGCGCTGATTTTAGCGCCTCGCGGTGAAACACATCGCCGAGGATATTTTTGACGAAAATCGTAGAACCTGCGCCGATAAAGGTAATTTTGGGTGCCGTCATCATGACTCTCCAGAACAGTAGTGAACACCTTCATGGTGGCACGCGTTCCCGGTGAAAACCTCCGTCTTCCCCAATGAGCATTCCCGAAAACTCAGATCGTATGCTGACGCGCGGAAGATCTGAGTTTTTGGGACAAAATGGCGTAAAAAGCAGAGTATTCGGCCTGATAGTCAGGCTACGCTCTACAATATCGACGGATTCTGTGTCCGGATTCCCGGTTTCCTCCCGGCTAAAGGGGCATAATTCTGATAATTCAGGAAATGGAGTGACGATGAGTACGCAAGCAATATCCCTCCTCCCGCCCGACCCGCACATGTGCAACGGCGATGAAAAGCAAACCCGTAGCCCGCTGTCGCTCTATTCCGAATATCAACGACTGGACGTTGAACTGAGGCCGCCGCACAGAATGGCCAGCAGTCACTGGCATGGGCAAGTAGAAGTGAATGTTCCGTTTGACGGCGATGTGGAGTATTTAATCAACAATGAAGTCGTGCAGATAAAGCAGGGACATATCACCCTGTTTTGGGCCTGTACGCCACACCAGCTTACCCGCCCCGGCAACTGCCGCCAGATGGCGATTTTCAGTTTGCCGATGCACCTGTTTCTCTCCTGGCCGCTGGATCGCGATCTTATCAACCACGTCACGCACGGGATGGTGGTTAAATCACTGGCGACCCAGCAGCTTAGCACCTTTGAAGTGTTGCGCTGGCAGCAGGAAACAAGCAGCCCGAATGAGCAAATTCGCCAGTTGGCGATCGATGAAATCGGCCTGATGCTTAAACGCTTTAGCCTTTCCGGCTGGCAACCCATTTTGCTCAATAAAACATCACGCACCCACAAGAATAGCGTCTCACGCCATGCGCAGTTTTACGTAAGCCAGATGCTGGGATTTATTGCCGATAACTACGATCAGGCGCTCACCATTAACGACGTCGCGGAGCATGTCAAACTCAATGCTAATTACGCGATGGGAATATTCCAGCGGGTTATGCAATTGACGATGAAGCAGTACATCACGGCGATGCGCATCAATCACGTACGTGCCTTATTGAGCGATACTGACAAAACGATCCTCGATGTCGCTCTGACTGCCGGGTTCCGATCCAGCAGCCGTTTTTACAGTACTTTTAGCAAATTTGTCGGTATGTCGCCGCAACAATACCGCAAGCTAAGTCAGCAACGACGCCAGACGATGCCCGGCTAAAGCCGGATACCACTATCAGCCAAAAAAATAATTCACCTGTCGATAAACGGCGGGTGAAATCGCTCGCTATCAATAATTAACCCATTGTTTATTAAACAATAATAACAATAACTGACCATTATTCCATCACTTTACACCCCCTATTTGACGGGGTAATACTTGCCCACGTCACATTCATACGGCGGGTCGGCAAGGCGTAAATTGCACGGCCTCCACAACCGGGTAAAAGATGATGAAAGTATTAATTGTTGAAAGTGAGTTTCTGCATCAGGACACCTGGGTTGGCAACGCGGTTGAGCGTCTGGCGGATGCCTTGAGCCAACAAAATGTTACCGTCATTAAATCGACATCCTTCGATGACGGCTATGCCATCTTGTCCGCGAACGAAGCCATTGACTGTCTGATGTTTAGCTACCAAATGGAACAACCGGATGAGCACCTGAGCGTCAGGCAATTGATCGGTAAGCTTCACGAGCGTCAGCAAAACGTGCCCGTTTTCCTGTTAGGCGACAGGGAAAAAGCGACGGCATCGCTGGACCGCGACCTGCTGGAGCTTGTCGATGAATTCGCCTGGATTCTGGAAGACACCGCTGACTTTATCGCCGGACGCGCCGTTGCCGCCATGACCCGGTATCGCCAGCAACTGTTACCGCCGCTGTTTAACGCGTTGATGAAATACAGCGACATTCATGAATATTCATGGGCGGCGCCGGGACACCAGGGCGGCGTCGGTTTCACTAAAACGCCTGCCGGTCGCTTTTATCACGATTATTATGGCGAAAACCTGTTCCGCAGCGATATGGGGATTGAGCGTACCACGCTCGGTTCACTCCTCGACCATACCGGCGCGTTTGGCGAAAGCGAGAAAAACGCCGCCCGCGTATTCGGTGCTGACCGCTCCTGGTCCGTGGTTGTCGGGACCTCCGGTTCTAACCGTACTATTATGCAGGCCTGTATGACGGATAATGATGTCGTTGTACTGGATCGTAACTGCCATAAATCCATCGAGCAGGGGCTGATCCTCACTGGGGCCAAACCGGTATATATGGTGCCAAGCCGTAACCGTTACGGCATTATCGGGCCAATCTACCCGCAGGAAATGCAGCCTGAAACCTTGCAGAAAAAAATCAGCGCCAGCCCGCTGACCAAAACTAAAGCCGGACAGAAACCGTCTTACAGCGTAGTGACCAACTGTACCTATGACGGCGTATGCTATAACGCCAAAGAGGCGCAGGATCTGCTGGCAAAAACCAGCGATCGCATTCACTTCGACGAAGCATGGTACGGCTATGCGCGCTTCAACCCGATTTATTGCGATCACTACGCGATGCGCGGCGAGCCAGGCGACCATAACGGTCCGACCGTGTTTGCCACCCACTCCACGCACAAACTACTGAATGCGCTTTCACAAGCTTCCTACATTCACGTCCGTGAAGGCCGTGGCGCGGTGAATTTCTCCCGCTTCAACCAGGCATATATGATGCATGCCACCACCTCTCCGTTATATGCCATCTGCGCATCCAACGATGTGGCGGTATCGATGATGGACGGTAACAGCGGTCTGTCCCTGACTCAAGAGGTGATTGACGAAGCAGTTGATTTCCGTCAGGCGATGGCGCGTCTTTATAAAGAGTTTACCGATGAAGGCGACTGGTTCTTTAAACCGTGGAATAAAGACGTCGTCACCGATCCACAAACCGGTAAAACGTATGACTTCGCCGACGCGCCGGCAAAACTGCTGGCCACCGACCAGAACTGCTGGGTCATGCGCCCCGGGGAAACCTGGCACGGCTTTAAAGACCTGCCGGATAACTGGAGTATGCTGGACCCGATTAAAGTCAGTATCCTGGCGCCGGGTATGGGCGACGATGGCGAACTGGAAGCATCCGGCGTACCTGCTGCGCTGGTCACAGCATGGCTTGGCCGCCACGGTATCGTGCCGACCCGCACCACCGACTTCCAGATTATGTTCCTGTTCTCTATGGGGGTAACTCGCGGGAAATGGGGAACGCTGATCAACACGCTGTGCTCCTTCAAACATCATTACGACGCGAATACGCCGCTGGCGCAGGTGATGCCGGAACTGGTGCAGGATTATCCTGACACTTACGCGAACATGGGTATTCATGACTTGGGCGATAAAATGTTTGCCTGGCTACGTGAAAATAACCCGGGCGCCCGTCTCAACGCCGCTTATTCCACCCTGCCGGTTGCGGAGATTACCCCGCGCGACGCCTACAACGCGATCGTGAACGACAATATTGAAATGGTGGCGATTGAAAATCTACCGGGTCGCATTGCGGCGAACTCCGTTATTCCTTACCCGCCAGGCATCCCGATGCTGCTCTCCGGTGAAAACTTTGGCGATGAAAACAGTCCGCAGGTGGGTTACTTACGCTCACTGCAATCCTGGGATCATCACTTCCCTGGCTTTGAGCATGAAACCGAAGGCACGGAAATTATTGATGGCGTATATCACGTTATGTGCGTGAAAGCCTAATCACAAAGAGTCTTTTTTTTGAGGATGGCATGTATTCCCTGAGTATTGCTGCAAAACAATAATACTGTCATACCTTTTTGCGCGGGCCCCATCCCGCGCTTTTTTTATACAAAAATGACAAGTTTCCACTCGCGTACAACTTTTTGTACACCCTAATTCATCGTACAAATATTGTAATATTATTCAGGAAAGTTATTTTAGTGCAGTTTCAATTCATCACACAATTGACTCAGTCCCCGTTATCTCTCCCGTTTGGCGAGATCCGGTCTTTTATGTTCATATTCCAGGAGTTCGGGTATGAGGATTTGCAGCAACGAGCCTTGCATAGTGTTATTAACCGAAAAAGATACATGGTTACGAGTAAATGGTAAGGAGCCAATCAGTTTAAAAGCGAATCATATGGCCATTCTGGCTTGTGAAAATAACGTTATTGACATTTCATCATTAAATAGCGTGCTAGTAATACAAGTGAGTCGCAATAATATTAAAGACTATTTACAATTCCTGAATAAAGATCTCTCACACCTTCCCGTCTGGCAACGCAACGCCGATCCCTTATTGACCGCCAACTGTCTGACGCCGGATATCTTCAGGGTCGCCGCCCGCTACAGCGCGATGGAAGCACCGGATGAAATTGTTAGTGAACGTACCCGTGCGCTCCTTTTCACCGTTTTATCCCGCTTTCTTGACCACAAAAAATTTATTTCTTTGTTAATGCACATGCTGCGCAGCCGCATCAGTGACAGCGTTTACCACATCATTCAGAGCGATATTCATAAAGACTGGAATCTGAGCGCCGTTGCCAGCTGCCTGTGCCTGAGTCCAAGCTTGTTAAAGAAAAAGCTCAAAAACGAGAATACCAGTTATAGCCAAATAATCACGACCTGCCGAATGCGTTATGCCGTAAACCAATTATTAATGGACGGAAAGAATATCTCTCAAGTCTCACAGCTGTGTGGGTATAACAGCACATCGTACTTTATTTCCGTGTTTAAAGAGTTTTATGGTATGACCCCCCTGCATTATGTTAGCCAACATCGGGAACGATCGGCTGCCTAATTTTTCTACACTCAACGATAAGACACGATAATAACAGCATTGGCGATAACCCGTCTCCGACATAATTCAGCGGCATTCTGAGGGGGTATGATACGACGTAATTTATCGTAACGAAGTCACCTTTTCAGGAGTCCAAATTATGTCTTCGGATGCTGATGCTCACAAAGTGGGCCTAATCCCCGTCACCTTAATGGTATCGGGGAATATTATGGGTTCAGGGGTATTCTTACTCCCTGCCAACCTGGCGGCCACTGGCGGGATTGCAATCTACGGATGGCTGGTCACTATCATCGGCGCCCTGGCGCTGTCGATGGTTTATGCCAAAATGTCGTCCTTAGATCCCAGTCCCGGCGGTTCCTATGCCTACGCACGCCGCTGCTTCGGGCCGTTTTTGGGCTATCAAACGAACGTGCTGTACTGGCTGGCATGCTGGATCGGTAATATCGCGATGGTCGTTATCGGCGTCGGCTATCTGAGCTATTTCTTCCCGATTCTGAAAGATCCGCTGGTATTAACGCTTACCTGCGTCGCGGTGCTGTGGATTTTTGTTCTGCTGAACATCGTCGGGCCGAAAATGATTACCCGCGTACAGGCCGTCGCCACCGTACTGGCGCTGGTGCCTATCGTAGGGATTGCGGTCTTCGGCTGGTTCTGGTTTAAAGGCGAAACCTATATGGCGGCCTGGAACGTGAGCGGCATGAATACCTTCGGGGCGATTCAAAGCACGTTGAACGTCACGCTATGGTCATTCATCGGGGTAGAAAGCGCCTCCGTTGCGGCCGGTGTGGTCAAAAACCCGAAACGCAACGTGCCTATCGCCACCATCGGCGGGGTACTGATCGCCGCCGTCTGCTATGTGCTCTCCACAACGGCGATTATGGGGATGATCCCCAACGCGGCGCTGCGTGTGTCGGCATCGCCTTTCGGTGACGCGGCGCGTATGGCGCTGGGCGATACCGCAGGGGCTATTGTTTCCTTCTGTGCGGCAGCGGGTTGCCTGGGCTCTCTCGGCGGCTGGACGCTGCTTGCCGGTCAAACCGCAAAAGCGGCGGCGGACGATGGTCTCTTCCCGCCGATCTTCGCGCGGGTTAATAAAGCCGGTACGCCAGTGGCTGGGTTGCTTATCGTCGGCGTGCTGATGACTATCTTCCAGTTCAGCAGTATGTCGCCGAACGCCGCGAAAGAGTTTGGTCTGGTCTCCTCCGTGTCGGTTATCTTCACCCTGGTGCCTTATCTTTACACCTGTGCCGCGCTGTTACTGTTGGGCCACGGTCACTTTGGTAAAGCGCGCCCGCTGTATCTGCTGATTACCTTCGTCGCGTTTGTGTATTGCATCTGGGCGGTCATCGGTTCCGGCGCCAAAGAAGTGATGTGGTCGTTCGTCACGTTGATGGTGATCACCGCGCTGTATGCGTTGAACTACAACCGCATTCACAAAAACCCGTATCCGCTGGATGCGCCGGTTAAACAGGATTGACCACGTGTAGTTAATGTTATCGCAACAGGCCGGATAGCGCAGGTTATCCGGCCACCACCAACATTAAGTTCTTAAGGTTCACTTAATTTTACTTTGTCACGATTAGCGTCACCGAATCGATGGACGCATCAACATGTTAAAGCGCTTTCTTAAAAGACCTGTTCTTGGGCAAATCGCCTGGCTTCTGCTTTTTTCCTTTTATATTGCCGTCTGCCTGAACATTGCGTTCTACAAGCAGGTACTACAAGACCTACCGTTAAACTCGCCGCGCAATGTACTGGTGTTTATTTCCATGCCGGTCGTCGCGTTTAGCGTGGTCAATAGTGTGCTGACGCTGGCCTCATTTATTTGGCTAAACCGACTGCTGGCCTGCGTTTTTATTCTGGTCGGCGCTGCCGCGCAGTATTTTATTTTGACTTACGGCATCATCATCGATCGCTCCATGATCGCCAATATGATGGATACCACGCCCGCGGAAACCTTTGCGCTGATGACGCCGCAAATGGTGCTGACGCTGGGATTAAGCGGCGTTCTGGCAGCCGTGATTGCCTTCTGGGTCAAAATCCGTCCGGCGACGCCGCGCTTACGTAGCGGGCTTTACCGCCTGGCCAGCGTCCTGATCTCTATTTTATTAGTTATTCTGGTCGCCGCCTTTTTCTATAAAGATTACGCCTCGCTATTTCGAAATAATAAACAGTTGATCAAAGCGTTAAGCCCATCGAACAGTATTGTCGCCAGTTGGTCATGGTATTCGCATCAACGGCTGGCGAATTTGCCGCTGGTACGCATTGGCGAGGATGCCCATCGCAATCCATTAATGCTGAAAGGCGATCGCAAAAACCTGACGATTCTTATCGTTGGCGAAACCTCGCGCGGTGATGATTTCTCTCTTGGCGGCTATCCGCGCGACACCAATCCGCGGCTGGCGAAAGACGATGTGATCTACTTCCCGCATACCACCTCTTGCGGTACGGCGACCGCGATCTCCGTTCCCTGCATGTTTTCTGATATGCCGCGCAAACATTATGACGAAGAGCTGGCGCATCACCAGGAAGGGCTGCTGGATATTATCCAGCGCGCGGGGATTAACGTACTGTGGAATGATAATGACGGCGGCTGTAAAGGCGCATGCGATCGCGTTCCGCATCAAAATGTCACCGAGCTAAACCTGCCCGGACAATGTATCGACGGCGAGTGCTACGATGAAGTGTTATTTCACGGTCTGGAAGACTATATCGACCATTTGAAAGGCGATGGCGTTATTGTATTACATACCATCGGCAGCCACGGCCCAACCTATTACAACCGTTATCCACCGCAGTTTAAAAAATTTACCCCAACCTGTGACACTAATGAAATTCAGAACTGTTCCCAACAGCAGTTGATCAACACCTATGATAATACCGTGCTGTACGTGGACTATATTGTAGATAAAGCTATTAACCTGCTGAAATCTCATCAGGATAAATTCACCACCAGCCTGGTCTATCTTTCCGATCACGGCGAATCATTGGGTGAAAATGGCGTTTATTTACACGGTTTGCCGTATTCCATTGCGCCGGATACGCAAAAACATGTCCCGATGCTCATTTGGCTTTCTAAAGATTATCAACAGCGTTATCAGGTGGATCAGGCCTGCCTGCAAAAACGGGCGAGCACGCTGGATTATTCACAGGACAATCTTTTCTCAACCATGCTGGGATTAACCGGCGTACAAACGACGTATTACCAGGCCGCAGATGATATTCTGCAACCGTGCAGGAGACTAAGCGAATGAAGATACTGATTGTTGAAGACGACACGCTATTATTACAGGGGTTAATACTCGCCGCGCAAACCGAAGGCTATGCGTGTGATGGCGTTTCGACAGCGCGTGCCGCCGAGCATAGTCTGGAGTCTGGTCATTACAGTCTGATGGTGCTGGATTTAGGGCTGCCCGATGAGGATGGCCTGCATTTCCTGACGCGAATCCGACAGAAAAAATACACCCTGCCGGTACTCATTCTGACCGCCCGCGATACGCTCAATGACCGCATTACCGGGCTGGATGTCGGCGCAGATGATTATCTGGTTAAACCCTTCGCCCTGGAGGAGTTGCACGCCCGCATCCGCGCGCTGCTGCGCCGCCATAATAACCAGGGTGAAAGTGAACTGACGGTTGGCAATCTGACGCTCAATATAGGCCGCCATCAGGCATGGAGGGATGGACAGGAACTGACCCTGACGCCTAAGGAGTACGCGTTGCTCTCACGGTTGATGCTCAAGGCAGGCAGTCCGGTGCACCGGGAAATTCTTTATAACGATATCTACAACTGGGATAACGAACCCTCGACCAACACTCTGGAAGTGCATATACATAATTTGCGCGACAAAGTCGGCAAGTCGCGCATTCGCACGGTTCGCGGGTTTGGCTACATGCTGGTTGCCACTGAGGAAAGCTAAGTGAGCCTGATGCGTTTTCAGCGAAGAGCGATGACCCTTCGCCAGCGTTTAATGCTGACAATTGGTCTTATTCTGCTGGTGTTCCAGTTAATCAGTACCTTCTGGTTATGGCATGAAAGCACTGAGCAAATCCAATTGTTCGAGCAGGCGCTGCGGGATAATCGCAACAACGATCGCCATATCATGCACGAAATTCGCGAGGCGGTCGCCAGCCTGATCGTCCCCGGCGTATTTATGGTTAGCCTGACGCTGCTAATTTGTTACCAGGCGGTACGGCGTATTACCCGTCCGCTCGCCGAACTGCAAAAAGAGCTGGAAGCGCGGACGGCGGATAATCTGGCGCCGATCGCCATTCACAGCTCCACGCTTGAGATTGAGTCCGTCGTCTCGGCGATCAATCAACTGGTTACGCGTTTGACCACCACGCTCGACAATGAACGCCTTTTTACCGCCGATGTGGCCCATGAGCTACGCACGCCGCTGTCGGGGGTGCGTTTGCATCTGGAATTATTGTCAAAAACCCACAATGTTGATGTCGCGCCGCTTATCGCCCGTCTTGACCAGATGATGGATAGCGTCTCCCAGCTTCTGCAACTGGCGCGCGTGGGCCAGTCATTCTCTTCCGGGAATTATCAGGAAGTAAAACTGCTGGAAGATGTGATCCTCCCCTCCTACGATGAGCTGAACACCATGCTGGAAACGCGCCAGCAAACTCTGTTGCTGCCGGAAAGCGCGGCGGACGTGGTGGTGCGCGGTGACGCGACGTTACTGCGTATGCTGCTGCGAAATCTGGTGGAAAACGCGCATCGCTATAGCCCTGAAGGAACCCATATCACTATCCACATTAGCGCCGACCCCGACGCTATTATGGCGGTCGAAGACGAGGGGCCGGGTATTGATGAAAGCAAATGCGGGAAGCTAAGCGAAGCGTTCGTGCGGATGGACAGCCGTTATGGCGGAATTGGCCTGGGGCTGAGTATCGTCAGCCGCATCACCCAGCTACATCAGGGACAGTTTTTCCTGCAAAACCGTACGGAAAGAACAGGCACCCGTGCCTGGGTGCTGTTGAAAAAGGCATAACAGGCGTTTAATACGTCGTGACCCACACATAGATAAAACTGCTGACAATCAGCACACTACACAGGGTCGTCAAACTTTTATAAATATAGCTTTTCATGACGCTCTCCTCCAAAGGTATGGAGGAGAGTATGCCCGCGAGAGATTAAGCGAACCTTAAGCGCGAAATTTATTCATCGATACGCGGATGTTGCTGTACCAGACGCGAACGTTTGACCTGCAGCTCCGCAATTTCCTGATCGATGTCGTCGATTTTCTGCTCAATATTATCGTAATGCTCGCCCAGAATTTCCTTCGCTTCCTGAATGTCCGACGCCGCTGGCGTTGCGCCTTTTAGCGGACGATTGGCCGTCTCTTTCATGGAAATACCGGTAATCAAGCCTATCACCGCGATGACCATCAAATAATACGCCGGCATCATCAGATCCTGCGAGCTTTCCACCAGCCAGGCCGCCAGCGTTGGCGTCAGACCGGCAATCAATACAGAGATATTAAAAGCCGCCGCCAGCGCGCTGTAACGAATATGCGTCGGAAACATCGCCGGCAATGTCGAGGCCATCACCCCGGTAAAGCAGTTCAGAATCACCGCCAGCATCAACAAACCGGCAAAAATCAGGCCAATAACGTTACTGTTAATCAGGATGAAGGCCGGGATCGCCAGCGCGAACAGCGCAATGCTGCCCATAATCACAAACGGACGACGACCGAAACGGTCGCTCAGCAGCCCCATCACCGGCTGCACAAACAGCATCCCGATCATAATGGCGATGATAATCAACACGCCGTGATCTTCAGAATAGTGCAGGTTATGCGACAGGTAGCTCGGCATGTAGGTGAGCAGCATGTAGTAGGTCACGTTGGTGGCAATCACCAGACCGATACATGACAACAGGCTACGCCAGTGTTTGGTGGCAATCTCTTTAAAGGAGACTTTCGGCCCATCCTGCAACCCTTCGCGGTCGCCCTGCTCCAGTTTATCCACGTGCTGCTGAAACGCTGGCGTCTCCTCCAGCGCATGGCGTAAGTAGAGACCAATAATCCCCAATGGCAGGGCGATAAAGAACGGAATACGCCAGCCCCACTCAAGGAAATTCTCCTCGCCGACAATCGTTGAGATCAAGACCACCACGCCCGCGCCCAGCACGAACCCGGCGATGGAACCAAAATCCAGCCAGCTTCCCATAAATCCGCGTTTACGATCCGGCGAATATTCCGCGACAAAGATCGACGCGCCGGTATATTCCCCGCCAACCGAGAAGCCCTGCGCCATTTTACACAGCAACAACAGTATTGGCGCCCAGATACCGATCGTCGCGTAAGAGGGGATTAACCCGATACAGAAGGTACTGATCGACATAATCACAATCGTGATCGCCAGGATCTTCTGGCGCCCGTATTTATCGCCGAGCATACCAAAGAATAACCCGCCGAGCGGACGAATCAGGAAGGGAACGGAAAACGTGGCCAGCGCGGCAATCATCTGGACGCTGGGATCGGCGCCGGGGAAAAAGACTTTACCCAACGCGTAGGCAACAAATCCATAAACACCAAAATCAAACCACTCCATCGCGTTGCCCAGCGAGGCGGCGGTAATCGCTTTGCGAAGTTTACCATCATCAATGATGGTCACATCGCCCAGTGTAATCGGTTTTATTTTTTTCCTTTTCAGCATAGCTGTCCTCATAGGCTAAGCCCTGTAGCGCTATATACGGCGGGCACTGGCATACCGCGCCAGCGTCGCCGTCGAGCGGAGGGAGGGGCGCGAACGCTATCCCTCATACAAGCGTAGCAGGTTTACTTACACTGTCCGGTTACGGACTGTACAACCGAACCTGTTGACGCCTGAATGGGCAGTTAATGACCTTTTTACCCTAACAGGGTTTAAATATGTGATCAACTTCACACATATATGTCAATTCGGTCAAAAGGTGTAAATAAGGACGCCCTAATGCGCTGTGGTGACAGTAAAAAAGCGGTTATTTGAGTGTAAACCATTGCTGACTGGCGTGGCGCAGACCCTTTTATAAAAGCGGCAATAGTCCCGACAACGCTAAGGATTTTGTGTATAATTGCGGCCTTTTTCGGCGATCTGCCATTTTTGGGCGCGTTTGCCCCCGCTGACTTTTTGAGGATACCAACATGTCATTACCCCACTGCCCGCAATGTAACTCCGAATATACCTACGAAGATAACGGCATGTTCATCTGCCCGGAATGCGCTCACGAATGGAACGATGCGGAACCCGCTCAGGAGAGCGATGAGCTGATTGTCAAAGACGCCAACGGCAACCTGCTGGCGGACGGCGATAGCGTCACCATCGTGAAAGATCTGAAAGTAAAAGGCAGCTCTTCCATGCTGAAAATCGGCACCAAAGTGAAGAATATTCGTCTGGTTGAAGGCGACCATAACATCGACTGCAAAATCGATGGTTTTGGCCCGATGAAACTGAAATCCGAGTTCGTGAAAAAGAACTGATTTACCGTGTCATTGCCCGGTAGCGCCTCGCTTACCGGGCCTGAGCGGCCCTGCCACCGACAATATTGTGCCAATTTCGAACTACACTTAACGAGCATCTCTTACCTGAGGTAACCATCATGCCGTTAAGTCCCTATCTCTCTTTTGCCGGCAACTGTGCCGACGCCATCGCGTATTATCAACAAACGTTAGGCGCAGAACTGCTTTATAAACTCAGCTTCGGTGAAATGCCCCCCTCGGCGGCGGATAACGAAGAGGGCTGCCCGTCAGGAATGCGCTTTCCCGATACTGCTATCGCCCACGCCAACATGCGCATTGCCGGCAGCGATATCATGATGAGTGATGCCAGCGCGTCGGGAACGGCGCATTATTCCGGCTTTACGCTGGTGCTTGATACCCAGGATGTAGCAGAAGGGAAGCGCTGGTTTGATAACCTTGCCGCACAAGGGCAAATCGAAATGGACTGGCAGGAGACCTTCTGGGCGCAGGGTTTCGGCAAGGTCAGCGATCGTTTCGGTGTGCCGTGGATGATTAACGTGGTTAAACATCAGCCTGCCACCTAACTCCCCGGGAGGCTCGCCCTCCCCCTTGCCATCAGAGTGATCTTTGGCTGCACGTTATCCGCCGTTTAACTGCCATAGAATAAATAATGACGGTAGTTTGCTACAGTCTGTCGAAAGATGGTTGATCCTGATGAAGCGTCGGGAGGACATTATGCCAGTCTGTGAATTACGCCACGCGACAACAGAGGATACCGATTCTGTTTACGCGCTTATCTGTGAGTTACTTAAAAATGAGCTTGATTATCAGGCTTTCAGGGATGGATTTGCCGCTAATTTACTGGACCCCAACGTTCATTATCGTTTAGCGCTGCGCAACGG
The DNA here is from genome assembly GCF_046551895.1 of Salmonella sp. SAL03688. NCBI lineage: Bacteria > Pseudomonadati > Pseudomonadota > Gammaproteobacteria > Enterobacterales > Enterobacteriaceae > Salmonella > Salmonella sp. SAL03688. Next base: position 67,662 of record NZ_JBGDVI010000010.1, on the reverse strand, counting down.
AGAGGTAGTCGGCATGATCAGCCTGCATATGCAGTTTCATCTCCATCATGCCAACTGGATTGGCGAAATTCAGGAGCTGGTGGTATTACCGCAGATGCGGGGACAAAAAGTTGGCAGTCAGCTTCTGGCCTGGGCAGAAGAAGAAGCACGTCAGGCGGGCGCCGAGCTAACGGAGCTTTCCACAAATATTAAACGCCGCGATGCACACCGTTTTTATCTTCGCGAAGGTTACAAGCAAAGTCATTTTCGGTTTACGAAAGCATTGTGATCTGGCAGCCGTCATCGGGAGATAAGGCATAACGTAATCAACCGTCACCGGGTGAAGTAGCGGAGCCATCTTAATTCTACTGTCGGCAAGCCTGGATAAAGGTTAAACGAGCTGACTCGCTTCTTTAGCAAAAATGGCCCTTTTAAGTTGTAGAAATGTAAATTTATTGTCAACGAACTACACTTTTCTCTTTGGCATCACCGGGAGGGTTGCCTGAAAATCCCGGGATGAGGTTTTCTTAGAAGGACAGTGACGTTATGTTCGCAGCAATCATTATCGGTATTTTTATTATCAGCGTCATTTATGCGCATTCACGCGGGGTGGAAAAACAAAAACTTTCCCGTCAGCTCTTTGACCACTCGACGTTTATGGCGCCGATCAATATGTTCATGACTCGCTTCTCAACGTTACCGGCAAAGCAGCCGTACTTTGATACCACGGCATTTCCAGAGCTGCAGAAGCTGACGGAAAACTGGCAGGTGATTCGTGAAGAGGCGCTACGGCTTCAGCATCACATAAAAGCCGCGCAGGCCAATAACGACGCCGGATTCAACACCTTTTTCAAGCGCGGCTGGAAACGGTTTTACCTTAAATGGTATTCCGATGCCCACCCGTCGGCGGAAACGTTATGCCCGATAACGACAAAGCTGGTCAACAGCGTCCCCTCTATTAAAGCGGCGATGTTCGCCGAGTTGCCTCCCGGAGCCTATCTGGGAAAACATCGCGACCCCTATGCCGGTTCAGTACGTTACCATCTTGGATTAAGCACACCGAATGACGACCGCTGTTTTATTGAAGTTGATCGACAGCGCTATAGCTGGCGCGACGGCGAAGCCGTCATCTTCGACGAAACCTACGTTCATTGGGCGGAAAATAAAACTGAGCAGACGCGTATTATCCTCTTTTGCGATATTGAGCGTCCAATGAAATGGCGCTGGGCGCAGAGCGTAAACCACTGGGTCGGCGCATCGTTGATGTCCGCCGCCAGTTCGCCAAACGACGAGAACGATCGCACCGGTGCGATTAATCGCATCTTTAAATACGTTCACGCAGCACGCGATGCCGGGCAACGGCTGAAAAAGAAAAACCGCACTCTCTATTACGCGCTGAAATATCTCGTTATTGCCGCTATTTTTGCCGCGATAATCCTTTTCAGCCTCCTCTGAAGCCGGGCCGCGGTATGGCACTGCCTGCCGCGGCCTGTTCTATCCTGGCGTTAGTCTCAACGCGTTCCCTGGCCTTGAGTCTATCCATCCGGGTAATTTCCACTTCAGGCAGAGCAGATTGCCGGATGGCGGCTCCGCCTTATCTGGCCTGCGCTCAGCGTTTCTCCCCATAATAAATGTCATGCGGCATTTTCTTTCGACACGTCAAAACTGACGATAGCCTGTTTTTCGTCAGGGTTTTGAGCAAAATTCGCCCGTAATATCAGGGAAAGCCCATACTAAAAAAGTGGCATAAAACATGCATACTGAGGGCGACAGCGCGTATGCGCGATTTGATTAACTGGAGCGAAACCGATGAAAAAAGTCGTCACGGTTTGCCCGTATTGCGCATCAGGTTGCAAAATCAATCTGGTGGTCGATAACGGCAAAATCGTCCGGGCTGAGGCGGCGCAGGGGAAAACCAACCAGGGTACCCTGTGTCTGAAGGGCTACTACGGCTGGGATTTTATTAATGATACCCAGATCCTGACCCCGCGCCTGAAAACCCCAATGATCCGTCGCCAGCGTGGCGGCAAACTGGAATCTGTTTCCTGGGATGAAGCGCTCAATTACGTCGCTGAACGTTTGAGCGCCATCAAAGCGAAGTACGGTCCGGATGCAATCCAGACAACCGGCTCCTCTCGCGGTACCGGAAATGAAACCAACTATGTAATGCAAAAATTCGCACGCGCCGTTATTGGTACCAATAACGTTGACTGCTGCGCTCGCGTCTGACACGGCCCATCGGTTGCAGGTCTGCACCAATCGGTCGGTAACGGCGCAATGAGTAATGCAATTAACGAAATTGATAACACTGATTTAGTGTTCGTCTTCGGGTATAACCCGGCGGATTCCCACCCTATCGTGGCGAATCATGTGATTAACGCTAAACGCAACGGGGCGAAAATTATCGTCTGCGATCCGCGCAAAATTGAAACCGCGCGCATTGCCGACATGCATATCGCGTTGAAAAACGGCTCGAATATCGCGCTGCTCAACGCCATGGGGCATGTCATTATTGAAGAAAACCTGTACGACAAAGCGTTTGTCGCCAGCCGTACCGAAGGTTTTGAAGAGTACAGTAAGATTGTCGAAGGCTATACGCCGGAGTCCGTCGAAGAGATCACTGGCGTGAGCGCACAGGAAATTCGTCAGGCGGCGCGGATGTATGCCAGCGCGAAAAGCGCAGCGATCTTGTGGGGGATGGGCGTCACCCAGTTCTATCAGGGTGTGGAAACCGTGCGTTCACTGACCAGCCTCGCGATGCTGACCGGCAACCTCGGCAAGCCAAGCGCGGGCGTTAACCCGGTTCGCGGCCAGAACAACGTTCAGGGCGCGTGCGATATGGGCGCGCTCCCGGATACTTATCCGGGCTACCAGTACGTTAAGTTCCCGGAAAACCGCGAGAAGTTCGCTAAAGCCTGGGGCGTAGAAAGTCTGCCTGCGCATACCGGCTATCGCATCAGCGAGCTGCCGCACCGTGCGGCGCATGGCGAAGTGCGCGCGGCGTACATTATGGGTGAAGATCCGCTGCAAACCGATGCGGAACTCTCTGCAGTACGTAAAGCGTTTGAGGATCTGGAACTGGTCATCGTGCAGGATATCTTCATGACCAAAACCGCGTCGGCGGCGGATGTGATTTTACCCTCTACCTCCTGGGGCGAGCATGAAGGCGTCTTCTCTGCGGCTGACCGTGGCTTCCAGCGCTTCTTTAAAGCCGTTGAGCCGAAGTGGGACCTGAAAACCGACTGGCAGATTATCAGTGAAATCGCCACCCGGATGGGCTATCCGATGCACTACAACAACACCCAGGAGATCTGGGATGAGTTGCGTCATCTGTGCCCGGATTTCTACGGCGCCACTTACGAGAAAATGGGCGAGCTGGGCTATATCCAGTGGCCGTGCCGCGACACGTCGGATGCCGATCAGGGAACCTCGTACCTCTTTAAAGAGAAGTTCGATACCCCCAACGGTCTGGCGCAGTTCTTCACCTGCGACTGGGTAGCGCCTATCGATAAACTCACCGAAGAGTACCCGATGGTACTGTCGACGGTGCGCGAAGTCGGCCACTACTCCTGCCGCTCAATGACCGGTAACTGTGCGGCGCTGGCCGCGCTGGCCGATGAACCGGGCTATGCGCAAATCAATACCGCCGACGCCGCGCGTCTGGGCATTGAAGATGAAGCGCTGGTGTGGGTTCATTCGCGCAAAGGCAAAATCATCACCCGCGCGCAGGTCAGCGATCGCCCAAACAAAGGGGCGATTTACATGACCTACCAGTGGTGGATTGGCGCCTGTAACGAGCTGGTGACTGAAAACCTCAGCCCGATTACCAAAACGCCGGAGTACAAATACTGCGCCGTACGCGTTGAGCCGATCGCCGATCAGCGAGCCGCCGAGCAGTATGTGATTGATGAGTACAACAAGCTGAAAACCCGCCTGCGCGAAAGCGCAATGGGTTGATCTGCCGGATGGCGGCATCAGAATGCTTTATTCGGCCTGCGTCTACTGTAGGCCTGATTAGATGCATTAGCATCGCCATCAGGCATTTTCCCTATAACAGCCTCCACCCGGAGGCTGTTTTTTTATCCATACGATCTCTTTATACTGTCTTTTCCGTACCCTAAATAAAATTCAAAATGAAACTACTTCTTGCATTGATGTTGTTTATGACATTCTTTGCCCATGCCGCAGATCCTGAGCCGGGTAGCCAGTATTTGCAGGCAGCAGAGGCAGGTGACAGACGCGCGCAATATTTTCTGGCCGACAGTTGGTTGAGCTATGGCGATTTGAACAAAGCTGAATACTGGGCGCAAAAAGCCGCCGACAATGGCGACGCCGACGCCTGCGCGCTACTGGCGCAAATCAAAATCACTAATCCTGTAAGCCTGGATTATCCCGACGCGAAAAAGCTGGCTGAAAAGGCGGCTAACGCGGGCAGTAAAGCGGGCGAAATTACGCTGGCGCGGATCCTGGTCAACACCCAGGCCGGGCGTCCGGACTACCCAAAAGCCATCTCGCTGCTGCAAAAGGCCTCTGAAGATCTGGATAACGACTCCGCGGTGGATGCGCAAATGTTGCTTGGCCTGATTTACGCCAACGGCGTGGGCATTGCCGCCGATGATGAAAAAGCCGCCTGGTATTTCAAACGCAGTTCCGCCATTTCCCGTACCGGCTATTCAGAATACTGGGCGGGAATGATGTTTTTAAACGGTGAACCGGGCTTTATTGAAAAGAACAAGCAGAAGGCGTTGCACTGGTTGAATCTAAGCTGTCTGGAAGGGTTTGATACCGGTTGCGAAGAGTTCGAAACGCTAACAAATGGCTGATGTTTATTGTCGGATGAACGTAGTCGTTGTAGGCCTGATAAGCGTAGCGCCATCAGGCAACCTGGAGTAGGTTGCCGGGTGGCAGCGTGAACGCCTTATCCGGCCTACATTCTCTTTCGCTGTAGGCCGGATAAGCAAAGCGCCATCCGGCAATCCGTTATTGGGCGGTCTTATCAAATTTGCCCAGCACGTCGCGCTCGTAGGCCAGCGCTTTTTTGCGGTCAAACTTGTGTTCCCACTTGGCGATCACCAGCACCGCCAGCGCATTCCCCACCACATTTAGCGCAGTACGCGCCATGTCGAGGATACGGTCGACACCAGCGATAAACGCCAGCCCTTCCAGCGGAATGCCCACGCTGCCCAGCGTCGCCAGTAACACCACGAAGGAAACGCCTGGCACGCCGGCAATCCCTTTCGACGTCACCATCAGCGTCAGCACCAGTACAATTTCCTGCCACAACGACAGGTCGATACCGTATAGCTGCGCGATAAAAATGGCGGCGATGCTCTGGTATAACGTGGAGCCGTCGAGGTTAAATGAGTAACCGGTCGGTACCACGAAACTGGTGATAGAGGCTGGTGCGCCGTAAGCTTCCATCTTCTCGATAATGCGCGGCAGCACGCTCTCGGAGCTGGCGGTCGAGTACGCCAGAATCAATTCATCTTTCAGAATGCGAATCAGAATCCAGATACTTAACCCGCACAGGCGCGCCACGATGCCCAGCACTACAAGCGCAAAGAAGATAATGGCAAAGTGTACCAGCAGCACCAGTTTCGCCAGCGGCCACAGCGACGCGAAACCAAAATTCGCCACCGTGACGGCGATCAGCGCAAAAACGCCCACTGGCGCATAGCGCATCACCATATGGGTGACTTTAAACATGGTTTCAGAGATGGAACGAAATACCGTCACCAGCGGTTCGCGGTGCGTTGCCGGCAGGGACGACAACCCCAGCCCAAACAGGACCGAGAAAAAGATAATTGGCAGCATATCCCCTTTGGCCATCGATGCGATGATATTGGTCGGCACCAGCGACAGTATCGTCCCCATCAGCCCATGCGCATGACTTTGTACTTCCGCCGTGGTGTTCTGGTATTTCGAAATATCGACGGTCGCCAGTTGCGACATATCAATGCCTGAGCCTGGCTGAAAGACATTCGCCAGCGTAATGCCGAGGATAATCGCCACCGTGGTGATCAGTTCAAAATAGAGAATGGTTTTGGCGCCGATACGGCCTAGCTGTTTCGCATCGCCAACGCCGGCGATGCCGACAATCAGAGTCGAGATCACGATCGGCACGACGATCATTTTAATCAGATGGATAAAGATATCGCCAGCAGGCGACAGCAGGTTGGCAATCAGCCATTCACGACTGTCACTGTGATAATGCAGATAGCTGCCCAACAGAATGCCCAGCACCATAGCCAGCAAAATTTGCCAGGCCAGGCTGACTTTCAAATTTTTCATAACAACAGACTTCCTCGATGAAGCGTTGCTCTCCGCCGAAAGCATGAGAGCAATACATACTGAAAGGGTATGATTTGTGTTGCGTTGGTTTGTAGAGTTTTTTAACGCGCATAATCAGTATCATTTGCATAGCGTCTTGCGCAACCCTTTCATAACAGGGCTTTTGGCTGTTTTTATGCATAATAACGCGAGTTTATGGCGTTAATGATGAATAACTATTTGTTATGGAAAGTTTTTTACTTCGTCAAAAACGAATAATACACTGAGGTAATTAATTTTTACCTGTGGCTCATTCGCCGTTTTTTTAAACAGCACACATGACAAAAGTCACAAAAAAGAAAAAATTATTTCTGCCGATTTTGTAACAATTTAGCCAAATTAATGGCCTCTACCAGCTGCGCGCGGTTCACTCGCGGCGAGTTGGCATCCAGTAAGGTTTGCCACAGCGACACGGCTTGCGCATAATCCGCCTGCATAAACGCATCCGCCGCCAGCAGCATCTGCGCGGTCACTTCTGTCGCATCCAGCGCTAACGCTTTATTAATCATTTCACGCGTCGCAGGCGTCATATGTTGCCCGGCCTGGTAATACAGCACCGTTGCCAGCGCGGCGAAAAGCTGCGCGTTATCGCCTCGCAGACGCAACGCCTGACGATATGCCAGCAGCGCATTGTCATACGCATTGCGATAGAGATAATACTCGCCCAGCCGCGCCCATTGCTCGCTATCCTGCGGATTGGCGCGGATTTTTTCTTGCAGCCTGGAAAGCTGCGCCTCTGGCGTTTGCGGGTTCGTAAAGTCACGTAGCGGATCGGCCAGACGCTGTTGCTCGCTACGCACAGCCTGCCATTTCGGCGTCATCAGATAGCCGCCGACACAGGCAGCCACCATCAACACCGCCGCAGCCGCCAGACGCTTTACGGGCATGGGACGTAACGGCGCAGTGGAGTGTTCAGACTGGCTCATTGTTCCCCCTTTTCTGCGTGCTGACGCTTTCTCACCCGCCAGACTACCACGCCCACCAGCAATAACAGCAGGCACGGCAGCGCCCACAACAGCAGCGTTTGCTCATTTAACGGCGGGTTGTAGCGCACGAAATCACCATAACGGTCGGTCATCCAGGCGGTGATTTCCGCTTCGCTTTTACCTTCGGCCACCATGCTGTAAACCTGATGGCGCATACTGACCGCCACGGGCGCATTGGATTCCAGCAAATTCTGGTTCTGACACTGCGGACAGCGCAGTTGACCGGCAATAGACAGCGCTTTTTCCTGCTGTTGTGGATTGTCAAAGCGCCAGGTATCCACCACCTGGGCGTGGGTGGTAAAAGGCAGAAAAATCAGAAAAGCCACAAGTAACATCATCTTGCCGGATGGCGGCGTGAACGCCTTATCCGGCCTACCATGCTTTTCACTCGTAGGCCTGATAAGCGCAGCGCCATCAGGCAATAACTCAGGATGCTTCCTCCCCCGCCATCCGCTCAGCAGCGCGCCAAACACCATCAACAATCCCCCTCCCCAGATCCAGCGCACGCCAGTCTGCACGTATAAGCGCATGGCGTAACGGTCCGCTCCGGTTTTTTCGCCCATCACTGCGTACCAGTCATGTAGCAGGTTCCAGTGAATCCCCGGCTCCATCATCTGTTGACGACGCGCGGCATAGAAGCGCCTTTCAGGCTGCAGGCTGCCAATGCGTTTTTCATTCCGCCACAACGTGATCAGCGCTTTTTCACTGGTGTAGTTGCCTTTGGCTTCCAGATCCAGACGCTCGAAACGAAAGGTATAGCCCGCCAGTACTACCTGCTGACTGGGGCTGAGGTTAAGACTGATTTCATGCCGACTGCCGCTGGAAACCATGATCCCGGCGGCGAAGATAAATACGCCCGTATGCGCCAGCAACGCCGGAAGCTGACAACGCACAGAGACTTTGCGGCTTCTGATTGTCGCCAGCACGATAACTACCAGCATCAGCAGGCCAAACGGCAGCGTGACGCGATTAAAATAGGGCGCGCCCACCGAAAGCCTTCCCCAGCCCATCAAACCATAAATCATGGGGTAGAGCGTCCCGACCAGCACGATCAACAAGACGGCGCTAAAGAGTAGCAGCGTCGTCAGAATGAGCGTTTCGCACTTTCCGCCGCCCAAACGCGTCGCCGGATACGGCTCCCGCGCCCGCCAGCCGTACAGAGCAAGCGATGCCAGACTTAACGCAGCAAAAAGGGTAAACAGCGGCACCGCGCGCACGTTATCCAGCGCAAAGGCATGTACCGAAACAAGAATGCCGGAACGCACAATCAGCGTTCCCAGCAACGAGAGGATCAGCGTCAGTATCGCCAGCAGCAACGACCAGTGACGGAAGCTCCCTCGCTGGCGGCTGACATACAGACTGTGCAGCAAGGCGCTGGCGGCAAGCCACGGCAACAACGAGGCATTTTCCACCGGGTCCCAGAACCACCAGCCGCCCCAGCCCAGTTCGCAATACGCCCACCACGATCCGAGAATGATCCCCAGCGTCAGAGCGCACCAGCCGGGTAACGCCCAGCGCCAGCAAACCCAGGCGGTTGCCGCGTTAAAGCCGCCGCACAGTAGCGAAGCCAGCGCTACGCTCGCCGCGGTCATCAGGCCGCCATAACCCAGATAGAGCAGCGGCGGATGTAAGATCAGCCCCAGATGTTGCAGCATAGGATTAAGGTCGCGCCCTTCCATGGCGGGAGGGAAAATACGCAGGAACGGATCGGACCACAGCACAATAAATAGCAGCAGCGAGGCCATAATGAGGGACAAGATGCTCAGGGTCAGCGGAAAAAGCGCGTCAGATTCATGCCGGGAGCGCCAGGCGAATAGCGCCGTCCACCCCGAAAGAAGCAGCGCCCACAGCAGGAGCGAGCCTTCATGACCGCCCCATACCGCCGCCAGTTGCAGTCCCCATGACAACTGACTATGGCTATGCTGCGCAACATAAACGACCGAAAAATCGCTGGTCAGAAAACAGCTAACCAGAATCGCAAACGCCAGTAGCAGCAGCGTGAACGCCGTCCACGCGCCGCAGGTCGTCAGGCGCATGACGCCGCGCCAGTGCAGCCCCATCCCGCACCACGTCGCCAGCGGGGTCAACACGTTGACCCCGAGACTCAACAACAGCGCCAGAAATCCGGCTTCAGGAAGGAAGATGTCCAGATTATGCAACCGTTAGCTGTCCCGCATAAAGAATGAAAAAGCGCAGCAGCAGCACGCCGGTCAAACTGGCGCCGCAAACGGCCAGCACGCCGTGAAACGTGACGCTACGGTTTGCCCAGGGCTTCAGCAGCAGCGGGATAATCAATCCCAGCCCTACGACCCCAAGCCAGAACCACCAGCTCCAGAATCCGCCGCCCAGCGCCGCCGCCAGCGCGCGCATTTTGCCGTCATCGCCCAGCGCCAGCCCGATAAAAAAGGCCGCCAGCAGGAAGATCTCCAGCCATACCACTGGGGTTTCCATGCGATGTACAAAGCGCGCCTCGGTGCTGTGCGGGTTGCTACGATGGCGTAACGCCATAGCGATCAGCGCCACCGCCGCGCCGGAGGAGATGCCGGAGAACAGGAACAGCGCCGGCAGGATCGGGTTATTCAGGAACGGATAGGATTTCAGCGCCGACAGCAGAAAGCCGGTGTACGCTCCGAGCAGAACCGCCAGTACCAGCATTAACGTCTCCAGCGCGCGATGAAACGGCGTTATTAGCGCCAACACTTTCTGCACGATCCCTAACCGCGGCAGCCAACGCTGTTGCAGGGCAATCACCTCTTTTTCAAAGATTTTCGCCAGCCACAGCACCAGCACTACCATGTACAACTGGAACAGCATGACCCCCATCGACATCACCGAGGTAAAGCTGTAGTGGAACATCAGCTTCCAGAAGGTCCACGGGCGCGTCAGGTGGAAGACCAGAATCAGCAGACCGAAGATAATCGCCCCCGGCCCTAACACCAGCGTAGTGCGCAGCAGCGTGCTGTCCGAACCGCCCGCCTCCGGATGGAAGCGACGCAGCAGAATCGCCAACGTGACCAGTCCGGCTGAGATGCCAATCAGAAACAGATAGATGGCGATGGGCCAGTCCCACACCAGTGATGCAAAATGAAATGCAGAAGCGGGGGTCATTGGCTCACCTCCCCATAGTTAAAGGGAACGCGATAGACCTTCGGTTTTGTGCCCAGCGCCAGCTTGTAACGATAGGTGGTTTTTTGCCGCAACAAACGGGAGATATCGCTGTTGGGATCGTCCAGATTACCAAACGTCAGCGCCTTCGTCGGACATGACTCAACGCAGGCGGGCTGTTTGCCCGCTTTCAGGTTGGTTTTCCGGCAGAAATCGCACTTATCCGCCGTCTTACTGACCGGATGGATAAAGCGCACGCGGTAGGGACACGCGGCAATGCAGTACTGACAGCCAACGCAAAGGTCCGGGTTCACGTCGACAATACCGCTGGCGGCATCGCGGAATGATGCGCCGGTCGGGCAGACGTCAACGCAGGGGGCATGGTCGCAATGCTGGCACGAGTGGCGGAAGAAGCGATATTTCACATCAGGAAACGTCCCCTGCGGCTCGCTGCGAATAATCGTCAGGCGCGATACGCCTTCCGGCACGGTGTTGACTTCCCGACAGGCATCCATGCAGGCCGTGCAGCCGATGCATAATGACTCATCGTGTACCATGCCATAACGCACGCCGTTAATATTCAACGTGTTCGCTACAACGCGTCCTGCCATCCCACTGACCGCCGCCAGCGCGCCGACGCGGGTAATAAATTGACGTCGGGTGCAACTCATGGCTGCTCCTTAAGCAACGGAACGGACGCCGGATTAAAGTGCGGGTTAGTACGCTGATCGCTGTGGCAATCCACGCATATTTTGATCCGACCTTTCTCGCTTAGCGTCTGCATCGTGTCTTGCTGCGGATGCAGGGAATGGCAACTGGCGCAGGTCACTTTAGTAACATGAACATCGTGCGGCCAGAACGCTTTTTGCAGTTGTTCAGGCAGGTGGCAGGACATACAGACGCTGTTCTGCTGCTCTACCGTATACATCGGGTCGTTAAAACGCATCACATCTTTCACCCCTTCACGGTGGTGAAGCGACGGTTGACCGTGGCAGTTGGTACAGGTTATCGGCAATTTATTGTTCGGGTTGATAGCGCCCGTATGTTTACCGTGCATACCTTCGGTGTCCGGCTTGTGACAGTCCAGACAGGCAGCATCCGGATTACGCTGCTGGGTGACCGTCCAGCGTTGATCAGACTCCTGCGGCGTTGGCGTGGCAGTAATTCCACTCAGGCTCCAGAACAGGCCTGACGCCAGCACCCCAGCAGTTAATAACGAACGTAATACGCTCATATTCACTCCATTACATAATGCCTGATGGCGCGCAGCTTTAAGGCCTACAAGACTTCTGTAGGCCGGATAAAGCGCTTGCGCTGTCATCCGGCAAATTTGTCACATGTGAGGTTATTGGCTTAACAGACCGTTTTTACGCGCCTGATCTTCCCACTGCGGAATCACCGTTTTGATGAAGTCCTGCTTCTCCGCGTTGATTTGTTGCATATTCAAACCAATCGCTTTCTGCGCCTTCTCTTTCGTCGAAATATCCGGCAGCGGAATTTCATGGGTAATGCCTTTGGTCGCCAGCAGTCGCGCCAGTTTAGTACGGGCATCCGCGGCTTTATCCATCGCACTGCCTAACATCCGTAGACCTTCTTCCGGGGCATGCATATGAATACCGTGTGACGCAATCGCCAGATCCCAACGCCACTGCGCGTGGCGAATATCGTTCAGAATCGGTTTCATTTCCGCGTCTGTCGCCCCCGCATCCCATGCGGCTTTCGCTTCGAAGTGCGCACGAACCAGCTGATCTTCAACCTTGATTTTCAGGTCATGAATCGCCTGTTTACGCTCGGCGACCACCTTTTGCAGGGACGCTTTGTCCTGGGTGTGGCAGTTGGCGCAGGTTTGCGCGAAATTGTCGAACGGGTTGCCGATTTTATGGTCGGTGTAGAGCTTGCCTTCGGCGTTCTGTACTTTCGGCATGTGGCAGTCGATACAGGTCACGTTGTTCTTACCGTGAATGCCCGCGCTCCAGGTTTCATATTCCGGGTGCTGCGCTTTGAGCATTGGGGTTTTCGACAGCGAGTTTGTCCAGTCAGAGAAGGCGATGGCGTCGTAGTATTGCTCCATATTTTCGACCTTCATGCCCTCATCCCACGGGAACTTAACGGCTTTGTTTTTACCGTCAAAGTAGTACTCCACGTGGCACTGGCCGCAGACCATCGATTGCTGATCAAAGCGACCGGCTTTCTCAAACGGTTTGCCGATAGCCTCCATCGCCCGTTCGGCATAGGGGCGCGACAACGTTAATGCTGGCTTCCCCTGGGCGAAATCGTCCGACGCGGTGTTATGACAGTCGGCACAGCCCAAATCGTTGACAATTTCCGGGCCGCCGCGCGCCCATTTGCCATGGAAGTAGCCGTCTTCGCCTTCTTGTTGGATAAGGCGCGCGACATCGGGGCTTTTACAACTCCAGCAGGCCATCGGCAGCGGGCCGTCTTCCGCCGTTTTTGGCGCGCCAGTACGCAGTGTTTCGCGCACGTCAGTTACCGCATACGCGTGGCCGCGTGGTTTGTTGTAATCACGGGAGAAGGGATAGCCCGCCCACAGGATCACCAGACGAGGGTCTTCCGCCAGCGCATCTTCACGGGCAGACTGTTCTGACGTCGCTTTCCATGACTGATATTGGTCGGGGTGTTGAGGCGCGAACGTTTCATTTTTCGCTTCAACAGTAACGGTTTTTGCGGATACAGGCGTTTGCTCAGCGTAAACAGAGGTAATGAAGAAAAAAGGAAATATAAGGCTGAAGAAACGGCGTGCGCGTAGTGTTTTCCTTGCCATAGAGGTCTCATCCAGATTGCGCCATTATTTTTAACGGCGATTTTTTATCGTTTTCCATAACAGCAACCGCACAAATACTGTTATTACATTGCTCTCCTCTATGTGTAACAAATAACCACACTTAAAATGTTGTCTTTAATCAATTGTAAGTGTATGTAAAATACCACTTTAGAGTTAGTAACCTGGACAAAACTCCCTCTCTTTTCTGATTTCCGGACACGGATCACTTTTTTAAAAAATTTCATATAACGTCATGTTATCCCGAAAATTTATCTAATTTTGCGGGACACAATCAAAAAATAGATTGCTGCTTATTTGCACAGTTCCCTTTTTGCGTGATCTGTCGCCCAAATACTAAACAAAACTTATTAAGACCCTACATTTAACGTTTATGCGACATATTATTAACATCTTACAAGGAGAACAACAGCATGAGCCAAACACATAAACACGCCATTCCCGCCAACATTGCGGATCGTTGCCTGATAAATCCAGAGCAGTATGAGACTAAATATAAACAGTCTATTAACGACCCCGATACGTTTTGGGGCGAACAGGGAAAAATTCTCGATTGGATCACGCCGTACCAAAAAGTGAAAAACACCTCCTTTGCGCCAGGCAATGTGTCGATTAAATGGTACGAGGACGGCACGCTGAATCTGGCGGCGAACTGTCTTGACCGCCATTTGCAGGAAAATGGCGATCGCACCGCCATTATCTGGGAAGGCGATGACGCGTCGCAGAGTAAACATATCTCTTATCGCGAACTGCATCGCGATGTCTGCCGTTTCGCGAATACGCTGCTGGATCTGGGCATTAAAAAAGGCGATGTGGTAGCGATTTATATGCCGATGGTGCCGGAAGCGGCGGTGGCAATGTTGGCCTGCGCCCGCATCGGCGCGGTGCATTCGGTGATCTTCGGGGGCTTCTCGCCGGAAGCCGTCGCCGGACGCATTATCGACTCCAGCTCGCGGCTGGTGATCACCGCTGACGAAGGTGTACGTGCCGGACGCAGTATCCCGCTGAAAAAGAATGTCGATGACGCGCTGAAAAACCCGAATGTCACTAGCGTTGAGCATGTGATCGTCCTGAAGCGCACCGGCAGCGACATTGACTGGCAAGAAGGCCGCGACCTGTGGTGGCGCGATTTGATTGAAAAAGCCAGCCCTGAGCACCAGCCTGAAGCGATGAATGCCGAAGATCCGCTGTTTATCCTTTATACCTCCGGCTCCACCGGCAAGCCGAAAGGCGTGCTGCACACCACCGGCGGCTATCTGGTCTACGCCGCGACCACCTTTAAGTATGTCTTTGATTATCACCCTGGCGATATTTACTGGTGTACCGCCGATGTGGGTTGGGTGACGGGGCACAGCTATCTGTTGTATGGCCCGCTGGCCTGCGGCGCGACCACCTTAATGTTTGAAGGCGTGCCGAATTGGCCAACGCCCGCTCGCATGTGCCAGGTGGTCGACAAACACCAGGTCAACATTCTCTATACCGCCCCGACGGCCATCCGCGCGCTGATGGCGGAAGGCGATAAAGCCATTGAAGGCACCGACCGTTCTTCACTGCGCATTCTGGGTTCCGTCGGCGAGCCGATCAATCCCGAAGCGTGGGAATGGTACTGGAAGAAGATCGGCAATGAAAAATGTCCGGTCGTCGACACCTGGTGGCAGACTGAAACAGGCGGTTTTATGATCACGCCGCTACCGGGCGCTATCGAACTGAAAGCCGGTTCCGCCACCCGTCCTTTCTTTGGCGTACAGCCTGCGCTGGTGGATAACGAAGGCCATCCGCAAGAAGGCGCGACGGAAGGCAATCTGGTCATCACCGATTCCTGGCCGGGCCAGGCGCGCACTCTGTTCGGCGATCATGAACGTTTTGAGCAGACCTATTTCTCTACCTTTAAGAATATGTATTTCAGCGGCGACGGCGCTCGTCGCGATGAAGACGGCTATTACTGGATCACCGGTCGCGTGGATGACGTGTTAAACGTCTCCGGCCACCGTCTGGGTACGGCGGAAATCGAGTCAGCGCTGGTGGCGCATCCGAAGATCGCCGAAGCGGCGGTGGTGGGTATTCCACACGCTATCAAAGGCCAGGCGATTTACGCTTATGTGACGCTCAACCACGGCGAGGAACCGTCGCCAGAACTGTACGCGGAGGTGCGCAACTGGGTACGTAAAGAGATTGGCCCGCTGGCGACGCCGGACGTGCTGCACTGGACCGACTCACTGCCAAAAACCCGTTCCGGCAAAATTATGCGCCGTATTTTGCGCAAAATCGCGGCGGGCGATACCAGCAATCTGGGCGATACTTCGACTCTCGCCGATCCTGGCGTGGTGGAGAAACTGCTCGAAGAGAAGCAGGCCATCGCGATGCCGTCATAACCATAAATGCCGGATGGCAACGCGAAGCGTTTTATCCGGCCTACGACCCTACCCCTGCCCTCTCTCAAACCGGGAGAGGGAAATATAAAAAAACCTCCCCCAAAGGATTTCGTGTTACAGGAAGGCGGCAAGCGAGCACACCCTCAGCAGCATAGTTCACTATGTGGCTGGGGCGCGCGAGTGCGGCCAACGCGCCTGTAGCGCGAAAGACGCAGGGGGACCTCTGGAGAGCTCTGTGATGAATGACCAAATTTATCAGCGGATAGAAGACAGTGCGCGTTTCAGGGAATTAGTTGAAAAACGGCAACGGTTTGCCACGATTCTGTCGGTTATCATGCTGGCGGTTTATATCAGCTTTATTTTACTGATCGCCTTCGCGCCTGGCTGGCTGGGCACGCCTCTACATGCGGGAACCAGCGTCACCCGAGGAATTCCCATTGGCGTCGGGGTGATTGTGATTTCTTTTGTGTTGACCGGAATTTATATCTGGCGGGCGAACGGCGAATTCGATCGTCTTAATAACGCCGTACTGCATGAGGTGAAAGCATTATGAAGAGAGTTCTGACGGCGCTCGCCGCCGCACTCCCCTTCGCCGCTCATGCGGCGGATGCCATTAGCGGCGCGGTTGAACGCCAGCCCACCAACTGGCAGGCGATTATCATGTTTTTGATTTTCGTCGTGTTTACGCTCGGTATTACCTACTGGGCCTCTAAACGCGTACGTTCCCGTAGCGACTACTACACCGCAGGCGGCAATATCACCGGGTTCCAGAACGGCCTGGCGATTGCCGGCGACTATATGTCCGCCGCGTCATTTCTCGGCATTTCCGCGCTGGTGTTTACCTCCGGTTATGACGGGCTGATCTATTCGCTGGGCTTCCTTGTCGGCTGGCCAATCATCCTGTTTTTGATTGCCGAGCGCCTGCGTAATCTGGGACGTTATACTTTTGCTGACGTTGCCTCTTATCGCCTGAAACAGGGGCCAATCCGTATTCTTTCGGCCTGTGGCTCCCTGGTAGTGGTGGCGCTTTATCTCATCGCCCAAATGGTCGGCGCCGGTAAACTGATTGAACTGCTGTTCGGCCTCAACTATCACATCGCCGTGGTGCTGGTCGGCGTGCTGATGATGATGTACGTGCTGTTCGGCGGGATGCTGGCGACAACGTGGGTGCAAATTATCAAAGCCGTCCTGTTGCTGTTTGGCGCCAGTTTTATGGCCTTTATGGTGATGAAACACGTCGGCTTTAGCTTCAATAATCTGTTTACCGAAGCCATGGCGGTACACCCGAAAGGCACAGCGATTATGAGCCCAGGAGGGTTGGTACAAGATCCGATTTCGGCGTTGTCGTTGGGTCTGGGACTGATGTTCGGCACCGCCGGCTTGCCGCATATTCTGATGCGTTTCTTTACGGTCAGCGATGCCCGCGAAGCGCGCAAGAGCGTGTTCTATGCCACCGGTTTTATGGGCTATTTCTACATTCTGACCTTTATTATCGGCTTCGGCGCTATCATGCTGGTGGGGGCGAATCCAGCCTATAAAGATGCCGCGGGCGCGCTGATTGGCGGCAATAACATGGCGGCGGTGCATCTGGCCAACGCGGTAGGCGGCAACCTGTTCCTCGGCTTTATTTCGGCAGTGGCGTTTGCCACCATTCTGGCGGTGGTCGCAGGTCTGACGCTGGCGGGCGCATCGGCGGTGTCGCATGACTTGTACGCCAACGTGTTCCGCAAAGGCGCAACCGAACGTGAAGAGCTGAAGGTGTCGAAAATCACCGTCCTGGTGCTGGGCGTGATCGCCATTATCCTCGGCGTCCTGTTTGAAAATCAGAACATCGCCTTTATGGTGGGCCTGGCATTTGCTATCGCCGCGAGCTGCAACTTCCCCATCATTCTGCTTTCCATGTACTGGTCAAAACTGACCACGCGCGGCGCTATGCTGGGCGGCTGGTTAGGTTTACTGACAGCGGTGGTGCTGATGATTCTTGGCCCTACCATTTGGGTGCAGATCCTCGGCCACGAAAAAGCGATCTTCCCGTATGAGTATCCGGCGCTGTTCTCTATCAGCGTGGCGTTCCTGGGGATCTGGTTTTTCTCGGCCACCGATAACTCGGCAGAAGGCAACCGTGAACGTGAGCAGTTCCGCGCTCAGTTTATCCGCTCCCAAACGGGATTCGGCGTACAACAAGGGCGTGCGCATTAATCTTACCGTTTCCTCCGGCCCCGTGGGTCGGAGGAAAATCAGAACATCACCCTCGCCACCAGCGGGGCTGCCAGCACCATCACCACGCCGGACAGCATCATTACCAGACTGGCGACGACGCCCTCCTGCTGACCAAGTTCATAGGAACGCGCCGTGCCCGCCCCATGTGACGCCGCGCCGAATCCTGCCCCTTTTGCCATGCCTTCCCGGATAGAGAGACGCAAAAATAGCGCGTCGCCGACCGCCATGCCAAACACGCCAGTGACGACCACGAACAGCGCCACCAGATCCGGCTGCCCGCCCAGGGGTTCTGCCGCCGCCAGCGCAAACGGCGTAGTAACGGAACGTACCGCCAGACTACGCTGAATCTCATCCGATAACGTGAACAGACGCGCCAGCCAAACGGAACTGGTGACTGCCACCACCGTCGCCGTCACTACGCCCGCGGTGAGCGACATCCAGTGACGTTTGATAATCGCGAGGTTATCGTACACCGGCACCGCAAAGGCAATAGTCGCCGGGCCGAGCAGCCACAATAGCCAGTGCGATTCACCAATGTAGTTTTGCCAGGAGATATGACCGAACACCAGCATTAACACCAGCAGTGCCGGCGTCAGCACTAATGGCATCAACGGCAGTTTGCGAAAACGGCGATACAGACGCTTATTGGCGAAGTAAATCCCCAGCGTAATCACCAGGCACAGTACGCTTAACTGAACGTTATTCACGGTTTAGCCTGCTCATCTCATAGCGATACACTTTATCCACCACCCACGCCGTCGCGCCGAGTACCATTAAGGTACTGATCGCTATCACCGAGAAGATGCGCCAGCCGTCCACCAGTAACAGATGGGCATAGTTCACTACCGCCACGACGGCGGGAACAAAGAATAACAGCATCTCCGCCAGCAGCCAGCGTGCGCCTGCGCGTACCCAGCTAAGCGGAATAATCCGGCAAACGATCAGCGCCAACATAAGCACCATGCCGACCAGATTCGCGGGCAACGGCAGGTGCAGCCAGGAGACAAGATATTGGGAAAAAATGAATAAACCTGCATAGAGCAGTACCTGAACCGGTACCTGGAGTCGTTGCACAACGGCAGGCGTAACGCGGCTTATCGCCACAGCCATGAGGGAATGTCCTGAAAAATAATACGGAGCGCCAGTATAGAGAACCTCCGTCACGGGCAGAAATGAATTAAAATCATTGCAGGCATAGTCGGAAGGAATAATCATGGATATCAGAACGCTGCGTTATTTTGTCGAGGTGGTGCGCCAGCAAAGTTTCACCCGCGCAGCGGAGAAGTTATTTGTCACCCAGCCCACCATTAGCAAGATGCTGAAAAATCTTGAAGATGAGCTTAACTGTACGCTACTGATCCGCGACGGACGTAAGTTATTGCTGACCGATACCGGACGCGTGGTGTTTGAACGCGGTCTGGCGATCCTCGCTGAGTTTCGCCAGTTAGAGGCTGAGTTGAGCGATATTAACCATCTCAATAAGGGCGTGCTGCGGCTGGGTATTCCCCCGATGGTCGGCATGTTGATGGCCGGGCCAATCAGTTTGTTTCGACAACGCTACCCTGGCGTTGAACTCAAAATTTCGGAGTTTGGCGGCCTGACGGTACAGCAGGCGGTAATGAATGGCGAGCTGGATGTTGCGATGACCGCGCTCCCGGTGGAAGAAGCAAGCGGGCTGACGACGTTATCGCTGTTCAGTCATCCGCTGTGCGTGCTGGTTCCCCGTTCCGGTCAGTGGACAAGCTGCGACTCCATCGCGCCTGAAGCTCTGGCGGAGCATCCTCTTCTTATCTATAACGAAGACTTTGCCCTGAGCCGCCAGTTGATGACCTTATTTAGCCAGCATGACGTAAAACCACGGATTGCCGTGCGCAGCGGGCAATGGGATTTTCTCGCCGCCATGGTGCAAGCGGGCGTCGGTATCGCCATTTTGCCGGAGCCGATTTGTCAGCGTCTGGATAAGGCCACGCTGCGCTGGCTACCGCTGGAAAGCGATCTCCGCTGGCAGTTGGGCATGATTTGGCGCGAGGGCGTGTATCTGTCGCACAGCGCCCGGGCATGGTTAACCTGTTGCGAAGGGTTTTGGCTGAAACAACCGTAAGCCATGGGTTAAAACCCTTGCCGGATGGCGGCGCAAGCACCTTATCCGGCCTACTTGTAGGCCCGGTAAGCATGGCGCCACCGGGCCACAAGGACTACTGATTTTCTATCAGTAGCGCTTCCATCAAATCCAGGTCGTGCAGCAGCTTTTGCAATGTTTCATTGCTGATTTCTCGCGTGGCGCGCAGATGATACAACTCGGCGCGTTCGGAACGCAGCGCCGCCAGACGGAAACGTCGCTCCAGGTTTTCTTCCTGTATGGAGCTTTCGACATCGTTTCGCCCATCGGCACGGCGACGCAAGTTACCAATGACACGCGAGCTTACTTCAGTAAGCAACTGATTATCGATGTTTTCTTCGGTATCCGCCGCCAGACGCTCTTCCATTTTCTGAATGGCGACAATCGCCACTTCCGCCGTCGCCGCGCGGGCGATACGCTCCTCTTTCAACTGTTGCGCATGATCGGCGACTTCCAGATGTTGCAACAGCAGCGGCAGCATGATCACGCCGACAAATAACGAGAACAGAATGACGCCAGCCGCCAGGAATACCAGTTCATAACGCGCCGGAAATCCGCTGCCATCCGGCAAAAGTAACGGTATAGAGAGCACACCAGCCAGGGTGATCGCCCCACGAACGCCAGCGAAGGAGGCAATCAGAATTTCACGCGACGTCCAGCTGGCGAACTCCATCGGTTTCTTCTTCAAAAAGCGCAGGCTGAACTTTTTCATGGTCCACAGCCAGCCGAAGCGAACCAGCATCAATGCCGCATAAATCAGCACGATATCGGTAAAGAGCATCCAGGTTTCGACATTCGGGTCAGCTTCCGCCGCCGCCAGCGAAGATTCCAGAATACCCGGCAATTGCAGTCCCAACAGCAGAAAGACCATACCGTTAAAGACAAATTCCAGCATCGCCCAGGTACTGTTCGCACGCAAACGCATTGCCAGCGGCGCGCGGCGCATTACGCCAGAACGGGTGATGGTCATCCCGGCGGCAACCGCGGCCAGGATGCCTGAGACGCCAATATGCTCGGCAATCAGGTAAGACGCGAAGGGCAGCAGAAACAGCAGGACAATTTGCGTCGCGGGCTCATCGCCGCCCCAGCGGCTCAAAAAACGCAGCGAGCGGCCATACAGCCAACTGACCACAAAACCCGCCAGAATACCGCCGATAGCGACCTTAAAAAATTCCAGCGTCGCGCCGCCGACGGTAAAGACCATCGTCCCCATCGCCACCGCGACGGCGAATTTCAGCGATACCAGACCGGAGGCGTCGTTCATTAACGCCTCTCCCTGCAGAATGCCCATGATTTTTTTCGGGATGCGCCCCTCGCCCACAATTCCGGAGAGCGCTACCGCATCGGTCGGCGACAGCACGGCGGCCAGTGCAAAGGCGGGGATCAGCGGAATGCCGGGCACCAGCCAATAAATCAGGAAGCCGATTCCAACGACCGTTACCAGGACCAGCGCCAGCGCCAGCCCGAAAATCTCTCGTCCATGCTCAAGAAATTCACGGGTCGGCGTCTTCCAGCCATCCGCAAACAGCAGCGGCGGAATAAACAGCACCAGGAAGAGTTCCGGGTCGAATTCCACATGCAAACCAAACGTCGGCCACGCCAACAGCGCGCCAATGGCGATCTGCATAAGGGGTAAAGGAAGCTGGAAGGGTAATACACGCGTAAATACCCCCGACAGCGAGACCACAAGGGTCATGATGAGTATTGTGAAGAAAATTTCCATGCGTTCCCTGTTTGCGATGTTTTTTATGATGGAGAAAGGCATCATGCCTCGGTTTCACCTTCTTCAGATTAACGCAAAAGGTAACGTGATGTGTCCTGAAAATGAAAACGGGCGGCCAACGCCGCCCGTTTTTCAGAATGAAGGCAGAACTAGATAGCCCAACCGCCGGCATAAAAAGCGACCAGCGCGACCGCAATGACGACAGTTCCGATATTCAGCTTACGCCATTCGCCGGAAACCAGACGCCCGACGACCAGCGTGGCAAAGCCGATCATAATCCCGGTGACGATGTTACAGGTCAGTACAATAAATACGGCCGTTACCAGCCCCGCCATCGCATCGACGAAATCAGCAAAATCGATTTTCGCCACGTTACTCAGCATCAGCAGACCGACATACATGAGCGCCGGGGCGGTTGCGTAGACGGGAACGAGATAAGAGAGCGGCGAAAGAAACAGGATCAGCAAAAACAGCACGCCCACGGTAATCGCCGTCAGGCCCGTTTTACCGCCCGCCGCCGTACCGGCCGCAGACTCGATATACACCGCGGCTGGCGCCGCCCCGACCAGGCCGGAGAAAACGCTACTCAGGGAGTCGGTGGTTAGCGCTTTGCCGCCATCGATAATTTGTCCGTCTTTGTCCAGCAGATTAGCCTGCCCTGCGACCGCACGGATCGTGCCGGTCGCATCAAACACCGCCGTCATCACCAGCGCCAGTACGCTTGGCAGAACGACAGGGTTTAACGCGCCCATAATATCCAGGCTGCCGATCAGCGAGTTGCCGTTTTCATCGCTCAACGAAGGCATGGCGAAAATGCCGGAAAAATGGACGTTAGGATCGAAGAGCAAACCCACAATAGAAATGCCAATAATGGTCAACAGAATGCCGCCGGGGACTTTCAGCTTTTCCAGACCGAGAATAACAGCCAGCCCTACAAGCGACATAATCACCGGGAAGGTGTCGAAATCGCCCAGCGCGACCGGCAGGCCATCCAGCGGGTTTTTAATGACCAGGCCGACGCCGTTGGCGGCAATCAGCAACAAAAACAGGCCAATACCGATACCGGTTCCGTGGGCCACGCCCTGCGGCAAGTTACGCAAAATCCAGCTACGAATGCCGGTGGCGGAGATAATGGTAAACAGTACGCCCATCAGGAATACGGCGCCAAGCGCGACCGGGACGCTAATATGCTGCCCCAGGACCAGGCTAAACGCGGTAAACGCCGTCAACGAGATAGCACAACCGATAGCCAGCGGCAGATTCGCCCATAGCCCCATAACAATAGAGCCGACGCCTGCGACCAGGCAGGTCGCTACAAAGACGGCGGCAGGCGGGAACCCGGCTTTACCCAGCATCCCTGGCACCACGATGACGGAGTAAACCATCGCGAGAAACGTGGTTAAGCCAGCAACGACTTCCTGGCGAACGGTGCTCCCGCGTTGTGAAATTTTAAACCAGGCGTCGAGTGAACCGCCGGTACGCGCTGAAGGCGTAGACATAGAAAACATCCCCTGAGAATTTATTATTCGTCGGTATACGTGGGAGGTAATCCACTAACAGCGCAACGTTATCTCCTTGTGCTACATTTACGACAACTGGGGCGCCGCAAAAAAGCAAACGTTTAGCTCCACGTATACAAAACGGGTGGCAAAAAAAAGCAAACGATTATCCAGCGATCATCAACGCTTTTTCAACTGAACTTTGCCGCTTTTTATGCTTTTCTGCTTAGTATGCTCAATAAATCGCCAGACGATGCGCAAACGTTATCGTCCCTGCGCAATCCAGCAACAATTTTTCGCATCGCTGTTAGCAAATACGTTGCGCAATCTGCTCACAAAAACACCGTTATCCGCCGGGAATGGTAAACGGACCGCCCTGCTGAATCGCTCGCTGCCAGGCTGGACGCATTTCTACCCGCGCTTTCCATGCGTTGATATGGTCGAGATGAGCGATCCCGCCTCGGGCAAGCAGCGCAAATAGCGGGAAGCTCATCTGGATATCCGCCATACTTAACTGCTCTCCGGCAAACCAGGGGTGATTTGCCAGATGCCCGTCAATAAAGCGCGCATGGGTTTCCAGTTGCGGATTAAGGTACGCTTTTTGCGCGCCCTTACCGATCACGCCGCCCAACGTTCGCAGGCCCAATGGTACCGGCGGTTTACCCAAAGAGGTAAAGAGCAGTCTCATCAATAGCAAGGGCATGAGCGAACCTTCAGCGTAATGTAGCCAGAATCGATAGTGTTGTTTCCCCTGCGCATCCGCAGGTTTAAAGCGTCCGATACTGTCGTAAGTGTCCTGCAAATATTCCAGGATGGCGCCCGATTCCGCAATAACCATACCGTGATCTTCGATAACCGGAGACTTGCCCAGCGGATGCACTTTTTTCAATGCCGGCGGCGCCAGCATGGTCTTTTCACGCTGGTAACGCACAATCTGGTAAGGCAACGCCAGCTCTTCCAGCGCCCAGAGGATGCGCTGCGAACGAGACTGATTTAAATGGTGCACCGTCAGCATGGCTGTCTCCTGTAAGGTATGCCAACTAACTATAGAAAATTATGGCAGTTGCCGTAAAAATTTCGGCTAAAAAATCAGCATTTCGCTGGCGAACAGGGCGTCGTCGCTTACACTTACAGTATCAACACAAACCGGAACCTCCACCACGTGCTCGATATGAGGGGTGTTGACGTCGGGGGAAACCCTCCTGTAATCAGCGGGATAGAGCGAAAGACAAAGACCGGAAACAAACTAAAGCGCCCTTAGCGGCGCTTTAGTTTTAGGTGAGCTCAGCCCGATGGCCGAGTGCATGTTAATCATCTTCAAGCAGCCGGGCACCCGTCCCGTGTTCGCCAAGCCTGTCGCCTGGATTTCGCAGCGGACAGTCGCTACGCGATAAACAGCCGCAGCCGATACAACCGTCCAGCTCATCGCGCAACGCCACCAGCGTATGAATACGTCGGTCTAACTCTTCGCGCCACTGCGAGGAGAGCTGCTTCCACTCTTTCGCGCTTAACGTATGTCCTTCCGGCAAGATACCAAACGCGTCGCCGATAGTTGCCAGCGGGATGCCGATACGCTGGGCGATCTTGATAATCGCGACATAACGCAACACGTCACGCTTGTATCGCCGTTGGTTACCGCTATTACGGATACTGGTAATTAGCCCTTTGCTTTCATAGAAGTGCAGGGCGGACACAGCAACACCGCTACGTTTCGCAACTTCCCCCGGCGTCAGTAAGGCTTTTAAACGGGGAGATTTTTTTTCCATAAATCGCTTTACCTCAAGTTAACTTGAGGAATTATACTCGCCCGCAGACAAAACGACGAATCGAATACTGTTTAAGAGGCAACAATATGTCGCATCAGCAGATAATTCAGACCCTTATCGAATGGATTGATGAACATATCGACCAACCGCTAAACATTGATGTGGTGGCAAAAAAATCGGGCTACTCCAAGTGGTATTTGCAGCGGATGTTTCGTACGGTAACGCATCAAACATTAGGCGAGTATATTCGCCAGCGCCGTCTCCTGTTGGCGGCCGTTGAGCTACGAACGACCGAGCGCCCGATTTTTGATATCGCGATGGACCTGGGCTATGTATCGCAGCAAACCTTCTCGCGTGTATTCCGCCGCGAGTTCGATCGCACTCCCAGCGATTACCGTCACCGCCTGTAGGGCGTCTGCCCGCGTATCGTCAGAGGCGCGGGCGTTTGTTGTAGCCAGGAGATGAATTCCTGCGGTGGTAACGCCTTCGCAAAGTGCCATCCCTGACAATACTGAACGCCGCGTTTTAGCAACCAGCTAACCTGTTCAGCCGTTTCAACCCCCTCCGCAATGATTTTTAGCCGCAAACTTTGCGCCATTTCAATAATATGTTCCACAATCAAATGGCTGGCGCTATTAGTGGTTAGCGTGTCGACAAAAGATTTATCAATTTTTAAAAGGTCGACATTTAATGAGTACAGGTTATGCAAGTTCGAATAGCCGGTACCAAAGTCATCAATTGCCACCTCGTATCCCGCCTGGCGAAACGCCTGAATAATCGGCGTCATTTTAGGCACATCAATAAATCCGCGCTCAGTCACTTCAACCTTTATCTGTTGCGCAAGCACTGAATGCTGACGCGTTTTTTCATGAATCATCACAATTAGCCGGGAAGAGAGAAAATCGGCGGCAGAGAGATTGATAGAGACATAAAGATGTGGGTGCGCCGCCAGAAAACCACCTAAATCATTAAATACCTCTTCGACGACATAATCGGTGATCTGCTCAATCATCCCCTCTTTTTCCGCTAGCGGAATAAATTCGCACGGGCTCATCACCGGACCGTGATAGCCCGGCCAACGCAATAGCGCTTCGGCACCTACACATGTCCCGTTTCGGATATCAATGATCGGCTGATAATGAAGGCAAAGCTGGTGCCTGGTAATGGCCCGTTGCAGCAATCGACGCGGTGAGTAATATGCCTGCCGGGATCGTGACCACATAAATAAGACGATAATGCTACAGATGATCCCTAACGGTAGCGTTAACGTAAGCTGATGAAAGAGGTTCTGGTAAAAGCGTTGCTTTGAGGTTGACACAATCGCGGCAACCGGTCGTTTTGCTGATTTAACCAGAGTATAGAAACGCTCACCCTGTTGGAACACAGGTTCACTCCGTCGTACCAAAGGTAATAGCTGATCAGCCTGCGCCTGTTCACTCAGGGAGAAAAAGGTGTTGGTCACCGTATCATACATTCCCCAGGCCAACGCCGGATCGTCTGACATCACCTCGCTATAAGATAAGGGATTGATAACCGCGACATAGTTTCCCCGCTGCATATATGTCATTTTATAACCGTTGAAAAAAGGCGTATCACGATAGTAATAAATAGCGATGTCAGGCTTTCGTTTATAGTCAGCGCGGGGAATAAAATAAGGACTTGTTGGCGTCATAACCGTAGAGCATAGAAAACGCTGGCCCTTAGCATAAATCAACTCATTAATGTACAAACGACCGCGGATAATATTCAGCATTCGCTGTTGATGGGCTGGCGTACAGGCTTGCCCCTGATATTGTTCAGCGGCATCGCGGGCTAAATCTGCTTGCAGGATAACCCGCTCCGTTTTATCTAATACCAACTGCGCAAATGAATGTAACTGATTTCTGGTTTCAGAGACTGCCCGGATATGAGCAAACCAGATCGCCAGCAATACAGGAAGTAATACCACAATGATCGTTCCGAGAAATCTCAACACCTTGCGTCGTGTGCTTTGACTCATTTTCAGCCTATTTCCCTGCATTATTTGTGACTATTGTTGGCAAAATAAGACGTGAACCAAATGGAGGTTTACGGTGCATGAATTTATCAATATTAGCAACAGACTTTTACCGTTCAACATTTATCATTAATAACCACGCGCAATCTCTCTCGCATACCTGGCAGGACGCTAAATATTTTTGATAATATCAGATTTATACCTAAGTAAACGATGGGGTATACATCTTTACTCCTTTCTTTTGATAAATAACTTGATATTTTTATCAGGTCTGAATTTCACGAAAAAAAATAAAAGAGTAGTAATAATACATCTTTGCTTTCCGGCAGTTTCTCTACGGACGCGCAGAAGTCACACAAAAAATAAGGTTATAAAACGCACAAAAAATACATTGCCGATCTGGCGAATAAGCCTGTTTTTGTGATATAGTTCACAAAAACAATGAAACAGAAACAATGTTTCATTCGATGTTGATGTGATGTCCGTTGATAGCCAGAATGTCCCACGTTTCCCGGGAACAACGCCGTGCTGTCCTAGACAAAGGTCTATTCAGAGGAAATGTTTCATGGCTGCCATAACCACTGGTGTCGTTCTTCTCCGCTGGCAACTGCTGAGCGCCGTGCTCATGTTTTTAGCCAGCACGCTCAATATCCGTTTCCGTAAATCAGATTATATTGGTCTGGCGGTGATCAGTAGCGGTCTGGGCGTGGTATCCGCCTGCTGGTTTGCCACCGGTTTACTCGGTATTACCATGATGGATCTCGCTGCGATCTGGCATAACATTGAAGCCGTAATGGTCGAAACGATGAGCCAGACCCCACCAGAATGGCCGATGGTGCTGACCTGATACGCCATCGCTGCCGCTGAAGTCGCCCACCGGTTATCTCAACGCGGAATCGCGCGCCAGGGGTAGCCTTGCGAACCATCACGTCCCTCGCATTGCCGTTGATGAGGGCCGCCAGGTGTGGTTATCCAAAAATGGCAAGTGGAATAGCCCTAACAGAATCGAGCTAAACTTATTGAAGACATTGCCGACTCGTTAAATGACAAAAAAGACCCGTTTGTGCAACGGGTCTTTTTTATTAAGCAGTACCACCTGATAACAGCGACAAGCGCTGCTTATTTTACATTAATAATTTATCCGGAGAACAATCACGGATTATTTTTCCACCTTTCATTACCAGAACCCGGTCAAAATACTTTATCAGATATCGACGATGCGTCACCATGATCAACGTTTTCCCATGAATAAACTCATCTAAGTTATCAAAAATTTGCTTCTCGGTATTCTCATCCAGATTTGATGTTGGTTCATCCCATAAAAAGACGCTGGCGTTACTGCTCAGACTACGTGCTAATAATAACTGCTGCTGCTGTCCGGATGACAGGTTTTTAGCCATAAAATTCACCGGAAACTTCAGCCCCATAGGATGTTGCAAGATAAAACCACAGTTCGCCAGATGAAGCGCCTTGAGTACCCGGCCCCTGTCATTTTGCGGTTTTAACGCGAAATTACTTTCAATGGTTCCGGTGAATAAAACATCATGTGTCGTCACCACACTTAAATGCTGAGAAAAAAAGTTCTGCGATAAATGTCCTAAGTTATATCCATCATATAAGATGGCGCCGTCTGTTGGCGAAAGGTAGCCAGATAGCATTCCCAGTAATGAGCTTTTTCCTGCTCCACATTCGCCTACCACCGCGACACGTTGCCCCGCAGGTATGTCTATAGACAGTCGGTTAATAATCATCGGAGATTGAGCATCATACTGATAACTCACGCCCCGGATAGAGATATCGCCATTGCACTTTGATATGGACTGTAATGCCGGTGTTTTTTCTGCCTGATCTTCATCAAAAAAAGAAAGCAGATCTTTACCGGTTTTTTCTGCTGATAAAATAGAGATTAATGTAGAAGAAAAATTCGAAATGATCCCGGAGATACGGCCAGAGACAATGACAGATGAAACAATTGCGCCAGTGGTAACATCACCCTTAATTACCATAAAAAAGGCTATTACCATAATAGTTATTTGGGTAATAGATGACATACTACCCAATATAGATTGATAGATAAGATTTAATTTCCTTATCTTCAGGTTAAGATACGACTGTTCATTTGATGTATTAACCCAATCAAAAAGTAAACCTTGATTATTTAAGGTATGGATCATTTTAATAGATAAGAAAACTTCTGAGATGAAAATATTCCTGTTCTTCTGTCCTTCTTTTTGTTTGTTCATTAACTCATTAGTATAATGGTGGTTAACGATGGAAATAATAATAGAGACGATAAACATGGTAACAGGTACAATAACAACCAGACCTAAATTTACATATATAACAATGAGAAATATAATAAATATTGGAATATCGGCTATACGTTGAAAGATCGAGTTTAATAAAACGGGTTTAATTTTCTGAAACTCATTCCATAGCACAAATGCTGATGACATGGATCTGCCATTTTTCTTTTTACTATAAAGGACCGCTTCAAGAAATGCGATATCAATATCGACGTCATCCTGCCTTGCTGTGATAGACTGATAAATATCTTTCGAAGTACGAAGAATAAACTCAAAAACAATAAATACAGCAACAATTATAGCCACGCCAAATAAAGATGAAATCGAAGCACTTGGAACAAGCTTATCATAGAATAGATTACTAAATACTGGGATAGTTAACGCAAAAATTGCCATAAAAAGAGATGAAAAGAAGTATTTAGTATAAAAAATCTTGTTCATCGATAAAGAGTTTTTTATGATGTTTTTTACTCTTATACTATCAACAACTTTATTTAAAGGTAGTATACTAAATGCAGATAACTCTTTTAAATATTCATCTTCAATTTCAACATAACAGAGTTCACCGCGCGCGTTTACCAACTTTATTTTTTGCCCGCCGCTCACACACACCATCCACTTCATTTCTGGCGTTAATAGTAAAATCGGCATAGGCTCATTTAGTAAATCCTCACCATTATTAAATAATATATCCTGTAGAGAAAGCCCTAACGACAAAAAGAAATTCTTCATTTGTATAGAGTCGTCAGTGTTATTTCTGTCGTACTTTTTAAATCTTAAATTTATATCATCCTCTTTGATGTCAATTTTTATGTTGAATTTTTTAGACACTATAGATAATGCCGTTTCCGCACTTAAATAATAAGGTTCTAGTTTTTTATCCATAAGTAAACCCCCTCACCCAAAGGTGAGGGGCCTCCGTTATTATGCGTGTTCTTCTTGATTATCTACAGGTAACGTAACTTCATTAACGGCGAAAACATCAATAGCGCCGTTATTGTTGTGCCCTACAGAACTCGTTGAAGGGGAATCATTAATATCATCCTCGGTCTTTCCTCTTGCATTCATTGCGTTCACAATATCCGCCGAGGAGTGATCGACTGAGAATGTTTTCTCCTTAATCAGGAAATCATCGTCCTTATCAATGAATTTCACGTCCATAGTATATTCACCATCTTCCAAAGATAGCGGAACTTCGAATATTGCTTTCTGGTTAGTTATCGGCAGAGTAAACTCTTCTCCTTCAAACATAACACTGACATTAACAATATTCTCAGGTACTGATATTTCAAAAGAAGGTGTCTGACTAATTGAACGATCTATTTCATCCCCGGAGTCAGCGTTTAACAATGTAATACTATAGGCTGTCTCCTTCACCACGCTTTCTTCCGCCACAGACGGCACTGTACGAAGATGCGTAGCGCTTTCGGCATTCACTGTTTCAGACTCCGGTGGAGTAACCGCTGTTGCCGTGGCGTCATCGCTCGCATCGTTATGCTGGCTATCCGCTGTTACCGTCACCGTTGAGTCAACCGTCACCGCTAGCGAAGCAGATTGCTGTGAGTTCCCCGCGCGATCCACCACCGTCACGCTCAGCGTGTAGGTACCGTCATTCCAGGCGGCTGGCGGCGTGAAGGTCCAGCCATCCGCGCCTTGCGTCGCCTGGTAAGTGTCTGTCACGCCGTTATGCGTCACGTTTACGGTCACCCCGGTCACGTCAGCATCAATATGCTGCAGCGTGAACTTAGGCTGGGTGTGATTCGTCACGTTATCGCTGTCTGAAGCGCCATTGTCTTCACCTGCTGCCAGCGCAATCTCCGGCACGGTCAGCGTACTGTCGATCGTAACGGTAATGGGTAACGAGTTTTTCTGATTACCCGCGGCATCGCTTGCGATTACCGATATCGTATAGGAACCATCAGCTAACGGTGTACCTGGCGTAAAGAACCAAACGCCATCGGCATTTTTTTCAGCATTATATACGGTCCCATTGATATCGACCTGAACGACCACAACATCGCTTTCCAGATTCCCGATAATAAAGGTAGGTTGCTTATCTCGCGTAATATTATCGCCCACCGTACCACTGTCTGAGTCTGGAGATAATGAAATAACGGGAACCTCTTTCATGATATCGAGAGGGACATCATCACTCCGGTTACCAATCGCATCCACACTCGTAATGGTAAACTTCCCTTCCGATGGATACGGGATCGCCATACTCCATTTACCATTATCAGGAACGGTTAACATATAAGTATTCCCATTACTATCGGTTATTATTAGCTGAGATTTGGCTTCCGCCGTCCCCTGCATAATAATTAGATCGTTGACAATATCTGAATAAGTTACGACCGGAGCGTTTGGCGGCGTTCGATCAATAAATATTTCATGTACCTCTTCCTTACGGTTGCCTGCGTTATCCTCAATACTCAACGTGATATCGTATTTCCCTTCCGGAAGCTGATCGGTCGATAACTCCCACTTCCCATTAGCCGCAACGACAGCGGTTGCCAGCGTGACCCCTGCCACGATTAATGATACCGTAGCGCCAATTTCCCCCATACCTCTCATGGTAATAGTGGAGCTATTACTCCACCAGTCCGTTTTCGATGATGATTTATTGTCATCAAGCTCGCTGGTAAATACCTGGATATGCGTATCGACCCAAATGGAATACTTTTCCTGATTTACGTTACCAGCACGGTCCGTAGATTTAACATTGATATCCAGCTGGCCTTCTGTGAAATAAAGCGGGTTCACCGGCATCTGCCAGTGGCCTTTGTCATTAGCCCAAACTTCCCCCACATTTAAGCCATTAATGATGATTTCTATTTTGCTATTGGGCTCGGCACTGCCACTAAACAATAAGTTACGTGTCGTGTCCGTTATATATATTTTGCCATCACTACCGGTCATCTCTGCTAACGTTTGTCCACCGATAGAATCAATGGCGACAGGCGTCGTATTAAAGGTATCGATAGTAAAGTTTAGCGTTTTCGAGGTAGCCGTGTTGCCTGCTTTATCGGTGATAACATAATAAATGCTATGGGAACCATCGCCCAACGGTGACTCAGGTCGATAAACTTGATTTCTGTCGGTCACCGTGATCGTATCGACTAACACCCCATCAATGAAAATCTGAACACTCTGGTTCATTTCTCCATAAATACTAAACGCAGGCCGGGTTTGACTCGTTATACTATCATTACTGAAAATACCGTTATCAGAACCTGCCATCATAACAGGATTATCGATAAACGTACTGGTATCTATCGTGACGAGTAAGCGAGGCGATTCTGCTGTATTACCTGCCGGGTCTTCGGCAACCACTCGGATAGAATATTCACCATCTTTTAACGCATTATCAAACTGATAGGACCAGGTTCCATCTTCAAGCACAAGCACATTTGCCACGATCTTTTCATCCACATAAATATGGATTGTGGCTCCCGCTTCTGCGGTGCCAACTAACACAGGCTTGTTGTGACTAGTAATCAGATCGTCAAGTGAACCAGAGTTGCTCGCATCTTCAAGGTTGAGCGTTGGGAAGTCGGTTGATGAATCGACATCCACGCTATAATCCTTGCTCACTTCAGTGTTGCCAGCAACGTCAGTAATGCTGAAATGAATATTAAACGTACCATCATCTTGCAGCAGTATCGGCGCGCGCCATGTGCCATCAGCCTCAACCATAACAACGTTGACTAATTTACCATCGACAAAGATGCTGACCTGAGAACCTGCCTCCCCGACGCCTGAGACTGACAACGCCCGGTTATTAGAGAGGGCCGGTAATGAATCTTCATCAATGTCAAAGACAGCAATTTGAGAATCGATTGTCACGGTTGTAATCGCAGACTCAACCCGGTTACCAGCAGTATCCGTAGCAACAAATTGCACCTGATACTCGCCGTCGGCGCTATTTGCCGGCATGGTATAGCTAATATTACCTGACGAACTCGCCTCTACTGTGCCTTGTAACACACCATTAATATAAACCTGTACCGTCGCGCCGGGATCGGTCATGGCAACCAGTACCGGAGACTTATTATTGGTAATCAGATCATATTTATCACCGCTATTAGTATCCCGACTTAATGAAATATCGCTGATTTCAATCTGCGTATCATGTTCTATCAGAATCTCTTTTTGTTGGCTGTTGCCCGCTTTATCTTCCGATACCACGACAAAGGCATTACTACCTTCACGCAGATCTAATTCTGCGCTCCATCGACCATCATTGCCTACCACCAGGGTAGCAATAACCACTCCCTGCGGATTCCTGATGGTTAAAGTACTTCCGGCTTCGGCAGTACCATCGATGGTGACATGAGATTTATTGGTGATCCAGTCGCCAACTTTGCCACTGTCATCAGCTTCGCGTAATACCACGGTTAACGGCGAAATTACCGTATCCAGTATCACATTCTGCGGACCAAACTCTCTGATATTGCCGGCAACATCTTCAACTTTAAACGTTAATACATAATTACCGTCATTACCCAAAGCAGGTAATACTACGCCCCAGTGTCCTGCGCCTGTCGTATAAGCAATCGCTTTTTCAACGCCATTCACAAAGATAGTGATTTTGCTGTTTGGCTCACTGGTGCCGCCAATCTCCGGCGTCACCGTGTTGATATATCCGCCCTCATGCATTCCAGATATATTCCATACCAGTTCAGCAACCTCGGTATCGATAGTGAGATCAACGGCGGTAGAACGCAGTTCGCTATTATCGCGAGGGTTGACGATACCCACCTGGACGACATAATGGCCATCTTTCATTTCCGATAACTGGAAAGTATATCGACCCGCTGTATCCGCTGTCGCCTCGCCGACCTTCACGCCATCCACATAAATACTCACAATCGTATTAGGTAACGTGCTCCCAATCAGGGTCGGCGTTTTATTATTCGTCGTAAAGTCTCCTAAGGCACCACTATCGCTCTCCTCGCTGAGCTTTATGGTTGGAGGCGTGACATCAATAACAGGTATTACTACAGGAAAGTCGACCTGCGACGATTCATTACCCGCTTTATCTTTGGCAACAATGCTCACAACATAGGAGCCTGGCGCTAATACTGATGGCGGCGTCCAACTCCATTCGCCATTCGCATTGGCGTTTGCGGAGCCGACCACTTTCCCATCCCACTGAATCATAATCGTCGAGAACGCTTCGGCAAACCCTTTGAACTCAGGACGCAGGCTGGTTGCTTCATGCTGATCATCAATAGATGGATCCGAAAGGCGAATGGTGGGATCGATCGTAACCGTATCGATAGTGAATCTTTCCTGCGTTTGCGCAGTATTTCCCGCGACATCTGTTGCGACGACGTTGATGGTATACATGCCATCCGGCAGTATATTCGGCGTCACACTCCAGTTGCCATCAGCGCCAACCGTAATCGTTTGTTTTAAAACCTCCCGACCTGACTTATCGTCAACAATGGTAATCACCAGTTTCGCATTGGGCTCTGCAGTACCTTCGAATTTGGGATTTTGCTTATTCGTAAGGTTATCGCTATTGGAATTTCCGGTATCAGACGCTGGCTCCATTCTGACACTGACGCTTGTCGTGGTATCAATGGTAAAGGGCAGCTTAGTTTCAGAAGTATTTCCGGCAATATCTCTGAAGACAACAACGGCTTCATATACGCCATCGTTTAACGCAACGGGAACCTGGAATTCCCAGAGGTTATTGCCATTTGCCGTAACCGGATAAGAAACGCCGTTAATTCTGATTACAACAGTATCAATATCGGCGGGTACATTGCCAATAACGAAACGTGGTTTAGTGACACTCGTAATATTATCAACAGCGCTTTCGCCAGTATCATCCGCATCCAGCAAATCAATACTGGGATCAGAAACAATAGTGTCTATTGTGAATGATACCTCTTTGCTAATTTTATTACCTGCGATATCTTCAGCCACTATTTCTATTTTGTAAGTTCCATCCACTAACGGTGTATCAGGGGTAAACAGCCATTTATTACCTGCCCCCTGAGTCAGTGTGCTGGATTTCCCGTTTAAAATTACCGTCACGCTCTGCAGCGGTTCTCTGGCTGAAATTTCAAAACGTGGAGAGGTAATATTCGTAATACCATCCGTAGAATCCTTTCCGGCGTCGTCCAGCATCACGACGCTCAGGCCGTCAATCTGCGTATCCACGGTGAAGCCCAGCGTGGAATTTGCCGTATTCCCTGCCCGATCCGTCGCCTGGACATGGAGAGTATAATGACCATCAGGCAATGCGCTACCTGCAGTAAATTCCCACTGCCCGGCCGCATTTTTACTGATGGGCGTCCAGTTTACGCCATCGAAAGAAACCAGCACCGATGTCACATCATCAGGCGTTGCAATTTCAAAAGAGGGACGGGTAGCATTGGTGACATTATCGTGATCGTTGACGCCGCTATCTGTTGTTAACGTAACACTGTCAATCTGAACCTGCGTGTCGATTTCAATCTTCAGTTCGGCCGATGTTTTGGTATTACCAGCAATATCCGTTACGGTAACAGAGATCGTATGCTGACCGTCAGACAGCGGTTGATCCGGCGTAAAGGTTAAATTCCCCCCTGTGTTTTCAATGGTGTAATCCCGACCATCAATATGAACCACAATGTGTGATACATCATTATCGACATTACCGATAATAAACACCGGTTTGTTAATCCTGGTAAGATTATCATTAGTATCATCACCAGTATCATGGGTGGGATCGAGTACAATTGTCGGCTCTCGCAGAGTCGTATCAATCGTAAACTGCAGCGTTTCTTGCGCAACGTTGCCGGCGATATCAGTCACATCAACCAAGAGAGTGTGTTGCCCATCAGGTAATGCCGAACCGACATTAAATATCCAGCGGCCATCCCCTCCTTTTGTGAGTTCAATCCAATTAGCGGCGTTATCGATTTTAACGCGCACATGGGTAATATCATCAGCGGTAACAATACTAAACTGCGGCTTGTCGACTTTGGTAATGTTATCTACATCACTATCACCGCTATCTGTAACCAACGTGACGCTTTCAATTTCAGCCGTCGTATCTATCACAACAGGTAATGGTTTCGATGTCGCGGTATTTCCGGCCTTATCTTCAACCGTAACGGTAATATTATAAGAACCATCCGGAATGGCATTGCCTGGCGTAAATTGCCAACCAGCCCCAACCTTAGTCGCGCTATAATCATGACCATCAATCGTCACCACGACTTTGATAACATCGGGGTCAACATTACCAATCGTAAAGGTGGGTCGTGAAATATTAGTGATATTATCGGCTGTATTCGCTCCGGTATCTTGTCCTGCGTCTAAAGCAATAGTCGGAACCTGTATATTAGTATCGATATTAAATACTAAATCTTTATTCGCAATATTACCTGCCTCATCCGTGGCCTCTACGCGAAGGGTATATGTGCCGTCAACCAGAGTATTCGGGCTGTCAAAAATCCACTGTCCGTCGGCATTTTTGCGTATCACATTCCAGTTAGCGCCACCATCCAGGGTTACGCGTACCTGGACGACATCACCGGGAACGTCAATTCTGAATGACGGTTTGGCAACATTCGTTAATTGATCATTCTGCACGCCAGTATCATTAAGCAATACGATATTGTTAATGGTTGTCGTGGTATCAATACGCACCTCAAACGGCGCAGATTCTTTTACATTCCCCGCCAGATCTTCCACCACAACGGCTAACTGATATGAGCCATCAGCCCAGCTCGCAGAAGGCGTAAAGCGCCATTGACCATTGGTGAATACCGCCGCTTCCTCGTGCGTTTTACCGTTGTAAGTTACTTTGACCATCACGCGCGTAACGTCAGAATCAACCTGGCGTATGTCGAACACAGGCCGATCGTGATTGGTGAGGCGATCGCCAACAGTACCGCTATCTTCGCCAGCTGCCAGTTCAATCACCGGCGTAGTCAACGTACCGTCTATCGTCACCTTTAAAGGCGCGGATGTTTGCTGGTTGCCTGCCACATCTGTTACCGTCACGGTGAATGTGTAGCTACCGTCCGCCAAAGCAGAATCCGGTCGATAGCGCCAGCCGTCGGCTGATTCGGTGAGTACCACCGTTTTAAACGTGCCGTTATGCTCAATACTCAATTCCACGTGTCGAACATCTTTATCGATACTCCCCAACACAAATACCGGCTGAGTGACGCTGGTCAGATTATCGTTCTTATTCTGTCCGGTATCCTGATCGGGCGCCAGCTCAATGGTTGGCGTCAACAACGTGATGTCGATAGTGAAATCGAGCGTCCCCGTCATCTTATTACCCGCACCGTCAGTCACTTCCACGATCAGGGTATGCTGTCCCTCTGGCATATCCGTCGGCCAGGTGTAATCCCAAATGCCAGCCGTCGAACTCTTGATTGCAGTAACCCAGGTCGTGCCGCCGTCAATACTCAGAAGAACCTTTTCCACATCATCCGGTACCGAGATCTGGAACTGCGGACGCACATGTTTTGTCACATTATCGCCAGGGACGCCGCTATCGTTGACTAATTCAATATGATCAATGGCTATTTGCGTATCCACTGTCACCGTCAGCGGCGTAGACGGACGCGTATTTCCCGCCCGATCCTCCACTGTCACCGTCAGCGTATAATCACCGTCGCCCCACGGCGCTGGCGGTGTAAAGCTCCAGCCTCCAGCCCCCTGTGTCGCGGTAAACGAGGTTGTCGTTCCATTATGCGTGACGCTGACTGTAACGTTGATAACATCCGAATCGATATTCTGCAGAATAAAGGTCGGTCGGGTGCGATTGGTCATATCATCGCCAGGCGTACCGGTATCATCCGTGCTATCCAGCGCAATAGTCGGCGTCGACAACCGGGTGTCGATGAAAAATTCAAGCGTTTGCGTCGCCGTATTGCCCGCTCTGTCGGTGACCATGACGGTTAGGGTGTGTTTTCCATCGCCCATATCCGTTGGCCAGGTATAGCCCCAGACGCCTTCAATACCCTGCGCCGCGCTCACCCAGTTTGCGCCCCCATCAATGCTCAGTTGCACAGAATTCACATCCGCCGGCACCGTGATCTCAAACTGCGGACGGGTGCTGTTAGTTAGATTGTCATCAGGCACGCCATGATCATTGACCAATGTAATATCAGTAATGCTGGTTTGCGTATCTACCGTCACTATCAGCGGAGTGGACTGACGAACGTTTCCTGCGTTATCCGTTACCTCTACCGTCAGTGTATAGCTACCGTCCGCCCAGTCAGCATCTGGCGTAAAGCGCCACTGTCCTCCAACCTGGGTTAGTGTCACTTCCTGGCTATTGCCGCCCTGTGTGATCCGCAAAATGACCGAGTGCGCATCGGCGTCAATATTGCCAATGGTAAAGCCCGGTCTTTTGACGCTCGTAATATGATCGCCAATGGCACCTGTATCGTCCCTGCTATCCATAGCGATGGTAGGCGTTGACAGCCGGGTATCAATGGTAAAATCGAGCGTCTGCGTCGTCTTATTTCCCGCCTTATCGGTCGCTTCTACCGTCAGGGTATGTAGCCCGTCGGTCACATCTTTCGGCCAGGTGTAATCCCAGATCCCTGCCGTGCCCTGTGTTGCACGAACCCACGTATTACCGCCGTCGATACTCAGACG
This sequence comes from Salmonella sp. SAL03688, assembly GCF_046551895.1. Classification (NCBI taxonomy): domain Bacteria; kingdom Pseudomonadati; phylum Pseudomonadota; class Gammaproteobacteria; order Enterobacterales; family Enterobacteriaceae; genus Salmonella; species Salmonella sp. SAL03688. The sequence continues at coordinate 28,840 of NZ_JBGDVI010000010.1, read as the reverse complement.
TACCTCGTTGACATCCCCTGGCACCGTGACGCGGAAGTGTGGACGAACGTCATTGGTCAGGTTGTCGCCGGGAATACCGTTATCATTAACCAGTTCAATAACATCAATGGTGATTTGGGTATCAACCGTGACCGTCAGCGGCGCTGAGTATTTTACGTTCCCCGCATCATCCTCCACCCTCACCGTCAGCGTATAGTCGCCATCTGCCCATGTGCCGGTCGGTGTCACGCTCCAGATGCCGGTCGCGCCTTTGGTGGCCGTCAGCACTTCTTTCGTGCCGCCATACTGCACCTCAACCGTGACATACCGCGCGTCTGCGTCAATATTGCCCAGTATAAACGTCGGCTTATTCGCGTTGGTCAGGTTATCGCCTTTTGTTCCGCTGTCGTCCGTGCTGTCCAGCACGATAGTCGGTTCTGACAGCATGGTATCGATGATGAAGTCCAGTTTCTGCGTCGTCTGGTTTCCCGCCTTGTCGGTCGCCTCTACTGTCAGGGTATGCTTCCCCTCTCCCACATCAGCCAGCCAGGTATAATCCCAGACGCCCGGCGTCGCGCTCTGGGTAGCGTTGAACCACGTCTTGCCGCCGTCAATGCTCAGGCGTACCTCGTTAACATCCGTCGGTACCTTCACCTGGAAGTGCGGACGCACGTTATTAGTCAGATTATCGTCGGGAATACCGCTGTCATTGACCAGTTCAATGTTATTAATGGCGATTTGCGTGTCCACCGTCACCGTCAGCGATGCAGAATGGCTGGTGTTCCCCGCTTTATCTTCGACTGACACACTCAGGGTATAATCGCCCGCCCCCCATGATGTCGGCGGCGTAAAGGTCCATCCGCCTACGCCTTTCGTGGCGTCAAATGTGGTGGTGACGCCGCCATGCTCCACGCTGACCGTAACGCGAACGGCATCATCATCAATATGTTGCAGGTTAAATGTCGGCTGGGTGCGATTGGTCATGTTATCGCCCTGGATGCCGGTGTCGTCCGCGCTATCCAGTACGATGACCGGCGTCGACAGCGTGGTATCAATAGTGAAGTGGAGTGTCTCCGTCACCGTATTACCCGCATTGTCAGTCGCTTTCACATTCAGCGTATAGTCGCCATCCGGCACGGTGCCCGGCCAGGTATAATTCCAGACGCCCGGCGTCGCGCTCTGTGTCGCCTTAACCCAGGTCACGCCACCGTCAATGCTCAGACTGACTTCGTTAACGTCCCCCGGTACCGTCACGCGGAACTGCGGATGGGCGTCGTTAGTCATATTGTCGCCGGGAATACCGTTATCATTAACCAGTTCAATAGCATCAATGGTGATTTGGGTATCAACAGTGACCGTCAGCGACGCTGAGTGTTTTTCGTTCCCCGCCTCATCTTCCACCCTCACTGTCAGCGTATAGTCGCCATCTGCCCATGTACCGGTCGGTGTCACGCTCCAGTTGCCGGTCGCGTCTTTGGTGGCCGTCAGCACCTCTTTCGTGCCGCCATGCTGCACCTCAACCGTGACATACCGCGCGTCTGCGTCAATATTGCCCAGTAAAAACGTCGGCTTATTTACGTTGGTCAGGTTATCGCCTTTTGTTCCGCTGTCGTCCGTGTTGTCCAGCACGATAGTCGGTTCTGACAGTAGGGTATCGATGATGAAGTCCAGTTGCTGCGTCGTTTTGTTTCCCGCCTTGTCGGTCGCCTCCACTGTCAGGGTATGCTTACCCTCTCCCACATCAGCCAGCCAGGTATAATCCCAGACGCCCGGCGTCGCGCTCTGGGTAGCGTTGAACCACGTCTTGCCGCCGTCAATGCTCAGGCGCACCACGTTGACATCCGTCGGTACCGTCACCTGGAAGTGCGGGCGCGCTTCATTGGTCAGATTATCGTCGGGAATACCGCTGTCATTGACCAGTTCAATATGGTCAATGGCGATTTGCGTATCGATGGTGACCGTCAACGGCGCTGAGTGGCGAATATTACCCGCCTCATCTTTCACCGTTACCGTCAGCGTATAGTCGCCATCAGTCCACGCGCTGCCGGGTACAAAACGCCACTGCCCGTTAGTCTGCGTCAGCTCCACCTCCTCGCTGTGACCATCGCGCATCACCTGCACGACGACCTGAGTCACGTCAGAATCAATACCGCCGATAATAAAACCCGGCGTTTTAACGTTAGTCTTATTATCGTTGGCGGTGCCGCTATCATCTGCGCTATCCAGCGTGATGGTCGGTGTCGACAATGTGGTATCAATGATAAAATTGAGCGTTTCCGTCGCCGTGTTGCCTGCAACATCGGTTGCTTTCACTGTCAGGGTATACGTATTTTCGACCAGATCTGTCGGCCATATATACTCCCAAACGCCGTCGGACGTCAGCGTTGCGTTAACCCAGTTGATGCCGCCATCAAGACTCAGTTGCACAGAGTTCACGTCCGTCGGTACCGTAATATGAAACTGTGGACGTGCTTCATTGGTCAGGTTATCCCCGACAATACCCGTGTCATTAAGAAGTTCAATGCGATCAATAGACGTTTGCGTATCGATAGTCACCGTCAGCGGCGCAGAATAATTTGTATTACCCGCCTTATCTTCTACCTTTACCGTCAGCGTATAGTCGCCATCGGTCCAGGCTGCGCCCGGCGTAAAGCGCCACACACCGCCGTTCTTAATCAACTCTATCTGTTGGTTCTTACCATCATGCGCCACCGTCACCACCACTTTGGTCACGTCGGCGTCGATATTACCGAGGGTAAAGCCTGGCATCTTAACGTTGGTGATGTTATCGCCAGCGGCGCTGTCATCCGCACTGTCCAGGGTAATCGTCGGTTCTGACAGCATGGTATCGATGATGAAGTCCAGTTTCTGCGTCGTTTTGTTTCCCGCCTTGTCGGACGCTTCCACCATCAGGGTGTGAGGGCCGTTAGCCACATTCGTCAGCCAGGTATAATCCCAGACGCCCGACGTCGCGCTCTGCGTGGCGTCAAACCACGTTTTGCCGCCATCAATACTCAGTCTTACACCGTTAACATCCGCCGGTACTGTCACCTGAAAGTGCGGGCGCGCTTCATTGGTCAGATTATCGCCGGGGATACCGCTGTCGTTAACCAGTTCAATACGGTCAATGGCGATATGCGTGTCCACTGTCACCGTCAACGGCGCGGACTGCTTCACATTTCCGGCCCTATCTTCTACCTTCACCGTCAGGATATAGTCGCCGTCCGCCCAGTCGCTGGTCGGCGCAAAGCGCCACTGTCCGCCGGTCTGAACCAGTGGCACCTCCTGTTTAATGCCATTGTGCATTACCTCCACTGTTACCCGGCTGACATCGGTATCAATATTGTTGAGGGTAAAGCCCGGCGTTTTAACATTGGTGATATTATCGCCCGCGATGCCGCTGTCATCTGCGCTGTCCAGCGAGAGGGTCGGCACAGACAGAGTGGTATCGATGGTGAAATCGAGCGTCTGTGTTGTCTTATTTCCCGCCTCATCGGTCGCTTCTACCGTCAGGGTATAGCCTCCGTCGGCCACATCATCCGGCCAGATATAATCCCAGACGCCCGGCGTCGCGTTCTGGGTAGCGTTGAACCACGTCTTGCCGCCGTCAATGCTCAGGCGCACCACGTTGACATCCGTCGGCACCGTCACCTGGAAGTGCGGACGCACGTTATTAGTCAGATTATCGTTGGGAATACCGCTGTCATTGACCAGTTCAATGTTATTAATGGCGATTTGCGTGTCCACCGTCACCGTCAACGATGCAGAATGGCTGGTGTTCCCCGCTTTATCTTCGACTGACACACTCAGGGTATAATCACCATCCGCCCACGCCCCTGTCGGCGTAAAGCTCCATCCGCCTACGCCTTTCGTGGCGTCAAATGTGGTGGTGACGCCGCCATGCTCCACGCTGACCGTAACGCGAACGGCATCATCATCAATATGCTGCAGGGCAAATGTCGGCTGGGTGCTATTCGTCATGTTATCGCCCTGGACACCGGTATCGTCCGCGCTATTCAGTACGATGACCGGCACTGACAGCGTGGTATCCACCGCGAAATCGATGGTCTTCGTCACTGTATTGCCTGCTTTATCAGTCGCTTCCACCGTTAGCGTGTATTGACCATCTGCCAGGTCTGTCGGCCAGATATACTCCCAGCTTCCTGCCACGCCCGGAGTTGCCTGAACCCACGAATTACCACCGTCAATGCTCAGACGGACTTCATTGACATCCGTCGGTACCGTCACACGAAAGTGGGGACGGTCGTCATTGGTCATATTATCGCCTTTCACGCCGCTATCGTTGACCAGTTCCACCCCATCAATGGCGATTTGGGTATCGATAACGACCGTCAGCGGCGCTGAGTAGTTGGTATTTCCTGCCTTATCTTCTACTTTCACCGTTAACGTGTAGCTGCCATCCGCCCACGTATTCCCTGGTGTAAATAACCAACTACCATTGAGGTGAGAAAGTTCGATCTCTTCGCTCACGCCATTGTGCATCACCTGTACGACGACCCGATGCGCATCGGCATCAACACCGGAAATAGCAAAACCTGGCTTATTGATATTGGTCAGGTTATCGCCTGTAACCCCCGTATCATCCTTAGAAAGCAGGGAAATCACCGGCGTTGATACTGTGGTATCGATAGTAAAATCGAATACCGCGCTGTTCGCTTTATTACCCGCAATGTCCTCAACCTTGACATAAACCTGATGCAAGCCTTCCGTTAAATCTGAAGTAAAGGTATAGGCCCATGAACCATCAGGTTGTTGCGTGGCAACACCGATCTGCGTATCAGACGCGGCATCCCATACCTGAACACTGATAATGTCCGGATCAATATCTTTTAGGTGCAAGGTAGGTTTAACGATATTCGTTAAATTATCATCTGAAATTCCCGAATCTGAATCCGGGCTCAATGAAACTATCGGTATTGAAATAGCAGTATCGACGCTAATTAAGAAAGGATCCGAATGGGCAATGTTGCCAGCGATATCTTCAACTGAAGCAGTTATTCTATGATCGCCATCAACCAAACCTTGATCGGCTTTCAGAGTATACTCCCATCTGCCATCTTTATTTGTTCTGACCTCAGCGATCAGTGCACCATCAATATAGAGTTTAACCGTTGAATAGGGTGCAGCAGTTCCTGTCAGTGCAGGATTCTTTTCATTAATAATATGGTCTGTATTATCAACCCCCGTATCGTTGACCAACTCTATTGTTGGTTTTTGCGTTTGCGTTACGATTTGGAAATTATACGCTGATGAGGAGGCAGTATTACCGGCAATATCTTCTACCTTTACCGTTACGTCATGCGAGCCATCGGATAACGCTGTGGTAAATTGAAAATTCCATACACCATCATCGCCAGCAATAGCCTCGCCACTTAACACACCGTCGACATAGATGGAAACCTTAGCATTAGCTTCAGCCATCCCGGTAAACAACGGCGTATTAATTTTAGTAATCATATCGCCTTTAACGCCAGAATCAGCGCTATCATGCAACATAACAGTAGGGATCGGCGTAAAGCTATCAATGGTAAGCTGATAATCTACAGATGACGTTCTTCCTAAAGGATCGATGGATTCAACCGTAATCTTATAAACATTGTCAGACAGATTTCGGGAAATATCAAAATTCCAGTTACCGTCTGCATCCGCAGTCGTCACGCCTATCGTTTTACCATCGATAAGGATATTTACGGTAGCAAACCTATCCGCTGTTCCCAGTAATGTCAGAGCATTATGTTTATTGGTAATCCAGTCGCCTTTTGCACCGGAATCATCACTGGCATCGAGTTCCGCTTTTGGAGGTACAACTTCAGTTTGAATAGTAAAAGAATATTTAACAGTAGAGGATTTATTACCGGCGGCATCCTGAGAAATGATTTCAATATCATAGGCGCCCTGAAGAAATTTATTACTAAACTGATAATTCCAGGTCCCGTTTGAGTCAACCTCAATGCTGTCATATAATTTACCATCTCGCATCAATAAGATGGTAGACTTTGGCTCTGCCGTACCGACTAAAGCCGGTAAATCATTCCCTGATAAAATTATACCATTCGGTAAAACAACAAAATCCTCCAAAGAAACCGTCGGAGGTACAGGGGCAACAGTATCGATAACGTAACTAAAGGAAAAATCCTTTTTGTTGCCAGCGACATCTTCAACGGTGAACGTAAGATTGTTAACCCCTTCCACTGAGTCGGAAGTGAAATTGAACGTCCATTCACCCTGGTCATTCGCTTTAAAAATAACCTCTTCGCCAGTCTCACTATTTATGACACTGATAATAGCATTTGGCTCAGTTTTACCTGTAAAGGTTGGGCGAGTATTGTTAGTAACGTTATCTCCGACAATACCGCTATCATCAGTCGTTTCAATCTCAGCGCTGAAATAGCTGATACGTGTATCAATAGTAAAAGGCAGATTTGCCGTCGCTGAGGTATGCCCGGCAATATCAGTAGCAGTTGCTGTTATATTGTATTCGCCATCCTTGAGCGGCGTAGTAAGCGTATAGCTCCATGTCCCATCTTTAGCAACAATGACCTCACCAAGATGTTTAAGTCCAAGATAAATAGAGACTGTAGAACCGGGTTCCGCCACACCAATAAATGTTGGCAGGGTGCTATTTGTAATGTTGTCATTTTTAATGCCGGAATCACTACTATCATCCAGCTCAATCGTCGGCTTTTCCGGAGGAATGGTGTCGGTTATGATACTATCCGTCGTTTCGTTTTTATTACCTGCTTTATCTACAGCAACGACTTTTATACTATTTTCGCCCTCAGATAATTCATTATCCTTAAATTCATAACTCCAGTTTCCATCTTTATCGACATCAACGCTGGCAACCAGTTTATTATCTACATAAATGTCAACCTTAGCATTCTCTTCCGCCGTACCAACAATTGAAGGCGTCAAGGTCGGCGTTAAGCCCTTATGACCGGACACACTACTTTCAGGCGAAAGTTCAAATGTTGGTTTATCGGTAACGGAATCGATAGTAATGACAAGTTTGGCGCTACCGCTCCCATCAGCAGTCTTGGCCTCTGCCTCCAGATTATATGTTCCATCAGTCAATGTTTCAGGCGCAGTGAAGGTGAAGTTACCCAAACTATCCGCTACAGCCTGACCGACAGCAATACCATTAATTTTAATAATGACCGTGGCATTGGGAGCAGTGCTACCTACAAACTGAGGTTTGGTAAAATTAGTTATACTATCATCTTTGCTACCGCTGTTACTTTCGGCCGCAAGCGCTAATGTGACTTTAAGCGGCTCTTTAACAGACTCAGCATCGAGCTTATTTTCCTCATTTTTACTGCTATTACTTTTGCCAGTACTGGTATTTTTATTAATAGGTTGAGGAAGAACTTTTTCAGCATCGTTCTGTTTAGAAGCCTGCGTTGCTTTAGCCTGTGTATTTTGCTGGGAAGCATCGCTTTGCTGAGCCAGATTGTCTTTTGCTACATTGTCAGCCAAAAAGTTCTGCAGCATTTCTTCAATTTGCTTTGACGAGTTCTGTACTTCAAACGCTTCATTGAGCGCTTTTTCTGCAGCCTCCTTAGCTTTCTCTGCTTCTTCCTTCGCCTTATCAGCTTCTTTCTTTGCATTTTCAGCATCGTCAAGCTGCTTTTTTAATTCCTCTTCTTCCTTCTTATTTCGTCGTTTGCCATTACCTTTCTTTTCTACCTGAGCAGAATCAACCAATGAGCTGTCAATTCTCTCCAGTTGAATATCTTTTAAATCTACGCTGCCCAGAATTTTAGCGCCGGTAATAGTCTTATCTTTAAATTTAACAGCGAGGTTATTGCCTTTGATACTTGAATAAAGAGCGCCATTGACAATGATCACTGAACCACGCGGCGTGGTAATGTTCATGTCTGGCCCGGAAAGAGAAACTTTTGCGCCTTTGGCATTACCCAAAGAAGATAAATCAATTACAGAATTTTGATCGGCAAAAAACTTTTGTATGCTTTTATTTCCCATAATATTATATTCACTCTCAAGGTGTATCTAATCGTTTAGTATTAACTGGTTCTGAAAAGGCTTTGTCCACGCCTTTCATCAAGGGAGATAACAGGTATTCCATAATGCTGTGTTTTCCGGTAATTACACTGGCGTCAACAGTCATACCTGGTTTTAACCACCGTAAATCATCTTCATTAACATCGAATGCAATAATTACTTTATAATAACGCTGAATTGTTCCTCCGGTATTTTCCTCATAGGAATCAGGGCTAATATTATCGATAGTCGCATTATACGATTTTATCTTTGGTTGGATAATTGACTGCACATCCAGTTTAACGGCTTCATCTACATATATTTGGTCACGGTATTTGGGTAATATTTTCACATCGGCCAGCATAGTCCTTACTTTTGGTTTTATTTCAAAAAGTAAGTCCGCCGCCTGAATCACACCACCATGAGTAGTGGCACTTTTATTGATTTTATAAATTACACCGTCAACCGGTGAATAGATATCCTCCTCATTTATCTGCTTCTCTATTACTTTTAATGTAGAGTTAACAACCTCAAGTTCCTGAAGATTTTTAGATATTATTTTAGATAAAGATAGTCGCAATTCATTATTAAGCGCCTCAATATCATTAACAACCAGCTCAATATCATCTTTTTTTAAAGTGATGCTACTTTCAATATCATTAATTTCAGACTTAACTTTTATATACGCCTGTTTCTTGTTAAGAAAATTGGTATATGGGCTAATTCCTTTTTTTACCAGTGGGGAAAGAATATTTATTTCTTCGGCAAGCAATGCGAGTTCTTTTTCTTTCGAACTCAGCTTCTCTTGTAATCCGCTAATCTCAGAATCAAGAGAGGTTTTTTTTAACTCTTTAGCTCTTATCTGACTATGCACTAATTCAATATTCGCTTTTACCTCTTTATTACTTAAAGAACGGGTGCCATCCAGGGTAATCAATCCACTCTCATTTTCTTTATCAAGAATGAAAGATATTTCGTTAACATCTTTATCCAGATACCCTTTTTGAGTTCTATACCTTTGATATTCTTTTTGCAGATCAAGGTTAACGACCTTTGCAAGGAGTTCTCCTTTTTTTACAGTATCACCCTCGGCTACATAAATATCTTGTATCGTCCCTCCTTTAGAAAGAGATATTAACTGAGCATTATCTTTAGTGGTGATAACGCCCTGACCATGAACCACTGAATTAATTTCTATAAAGTAGGTAAGGATAATAATTAAGATCGTCAAAGAAATAATTATCATCATGAGATGATCGCTTTGTCTTCTATTCATTTCATTACATTTAACTCACTTTCAGTATTTCCTTTTAAATAATCCATTAAATGAAAAATCAATGAGAGTTGCTGTAACTTTAAAATATACAGGCTATATTTGCTGTCGATCATGCTTACATATGCCTGAAATGCTTCATTACGGCTTGAAATTAAATCAAGCAAACTTTTTTGCCCTAACTGAAACTCCTGCTCATATAATTCAGTAAGCTGTAACGCGTTTGTATGTGAACGTTCCGCCACTGAGTAAGTCTCTTTTGCAGCGGCGTATCTTGAAAGTTGCGAATCAATGTTATAACGCGTTTTAATCAAAAAATCGTCAATTTGCAGCTTAGCCTGCGAGTAACTTGCCACCATTTTTCTTTCCTGGGCTGAATTTCTGAACCCATTAAAAATGTTGAAACTGACATTGATACCCGTTTTAAATTCATCTTCATAATCACTTTTTTTGGCACTACCGCTCGGATTATTCTGTACATAGCTGGACACGAGATCTACAGTCGGAAAATAGGATGATTTTGCGGCATTAATATCTTCGGTCGCGGCTTTTCGGGTATTGACAAGCATCTTATAGTCATCGTTGTATTTCATCACCATGTCCATAAGTTTTTCAGGACTTTCGACAAAGATATATTTTTTGAAGAGGTTGAATTTTTCATCGCTTTGAATCTGATCTGGTGACAAATTCAGACCAGTCATATTCTGCATTTTATACATTTCATCATCCAACATCGACTGATACATAATGCTTCTGGTATTTAATGCATCGATAGATACTTGTACTTTACGCATATCAGATTGCATAGCTACACCGGAAGATACCAGCAGCGAAAAAGTTTCCAGCATCTTTTTATAAAACTCTTTCTCCAGATTTACGCCATCAATCATTTCACGATATTTACTGATGTTGTAATAGGTTGTCACAACCTCCTGAGACACTATATTCTTTGTTTTTTCATAGTCAGTTTTACTATTATCTCTTTCATATTCAGATTTCCTGATATTAGCCCCTCTCACTCCAAAATCCGTTATTCGGTATGATAAGGACACCTTATTTTCAACGTTTCTCTCGGTACCTGACGACTCCTTTCTGTTATTATTAAGGCCAGATGTTAGATCCAGGGTAGGATAAAGTGCTGCCCGTGAAAGATCTAAGTCACTGTTTTTCTTTTCAGTCTCATAATATGAAACAGCAACAGAGGGCTGATGCGTTAATGCGGCATTAACTAAATCTCTTAGAGGAATGACCGGAAGCTCGCTGGCGTATGTACTTTGTGTAATAAAAGCAGTCGTCAGAAAAAATATCTTAATCTTCATTTTTTTCCTCCTTGTTTAACAAACGTTGCTTTACTATTTCCTGATGCATAGATGTTATTTTTTCCATTAATGGCATATAGGTATCACGGTAGCTAACCATTTCAGCACTAATCTCTTTAGTATTGGTAATAATCTTTTTATCAGTAGCCGATAGATCGGATAGAGCTAAATGAACATTGTTCATATCCTCATCCATTTCTTTTCTCAGCCCATCGAGAGTATGAGAAATATCGGCACTGCCAGCGGCAATATCGTTTATGGTCTTACCATGTGAAAGAGATTCCTGATAACATTTATCAACTGATGTCATTATTGAATCATTCTTTTTATCTATAATATTTTGTATTGTACTCATTGCCTCCAGTCGTGCATTATTATCAGCAAGCAGGATATTACCTTCAGATAAACGAGAGGTAATTGTTATTACACCGTCAGATAATTTTTTGAGATTTTCGTTACTGCTTACCAGATAACCATCAATCAGCGTAGAAATTTGTTCCAGTTTTGCTGAGTTATCCAATAGTCGGTTTTGCAAAGTGACAAAGCTATCTGATAGCATCTCTCGTTTCTTTTCTTCATCCTGCGTCCGTAAGTTTTCAACTGTCAGGTAGTTATCAAAAAACGCTTTAAACAACTCTTTAAATTCTACAAGCGTCTCTGATTCAACCCGCAGGCTTCGCTGTTTATTATTGGATCTGTTGCTTATGATTTTTAATTTTTTGATTTCCGTAGAAACAAGGGAATAGGAGCTGCGAACAAAAACACTTTGTGAGGTCAGGAGTATGGCGCAAACAACACCATAGATAGAAGATACAAATGCGGTATTCATCCCTTTCAATGGTTCAGAAAGCGACGCTACCATTGTCACGATCATATTGAGTGTATTACTTGCATTATCACCGCCAACATCTGATGGCGAGCTCAATAAGTTCCCGATTGAACCAATCGTAATAGACAGACCCGCAAACGTCCCCAACAGGCCAACAAGCGTCGACACATTGCTACAGCTCATAATAAATGACAATCGTTGATTACGGGCGGTAGACACATTGTCATCTAATTCCATCAGTAAATTGAAATCACACTGTTTGGGCTCCCCGGCAAACAAAACCTGATTGAGGTTAGAAAGAATGCTATTTTTTCTACTGGCGTCCTGAGCTATTAATATGTCTTTTGCTGAAATATTTTTAAGAATAGTGAATAATGCACACAAAGAACCTGTAATATAAATGGCAATAATGACTCCATTGTAAATTGCAGAAACCATAAAGTTATCAAAAACATACTCTCTTATACCGGGAAAAGATAAAGCGAAAAAAGGGAGTATGGCAAGGAAAAAACAGACAAACAAATAGCGGTAATGATTTATATATTTCACTCTGACACCTTTTTATTAATAGTCGTGATAATAGCTTTACTCGTTGTACTTGATGCTGCGGAGTTAACACTCATGTCAATAACTACATCAGGATATATTTTCTTAATCTCTTTCATTAAAATAATTCCCCGTTCATATCCCAGTCGTAAAGAGTCAGAGAAAGAGATGTCTGCCTGAGGAATAACCATTTCTATCAATAAATTACTATTAGTTTTGTCTTCTAACCAAGCCTTTATTTTATGAGTATCCTCTTCTGAAAAGCTTCTCAGCCTGCCATGATACGTAATAACAAGCTCATTTTTTGTAGACGTTATATCAGTTTTCTGACCATCGGCGATATCGTATACTCCAACCTCCTTACCTGACATTGTAGTCATTCCGTCCGACACATCTTGAGTATTCACTTCCTTATTAACTATTTCATTAGGATTTGAATCGTCATTGGCTCCGCTATTTTGAGCAGTAGATTTAGTCTTATTCTCTATATTTGCTTTATAAACTTTAATTGAGTTGTCATACATAATAATCATATTATTAAGTGCAAACACCAACATAAGAAATATAAAAATACACAATACCGTAGAGAATGTATCAACAAAACTAGGCCACGGATTACTTTCGTCTTCCATGTTGTCTCCTGATATTACATTGTGAATAAAATGTTTTTGTGGATTAGAAAGGATAAAGGATGCTCAACTTATTCAGAAAGTGAACGCTACCGCCCTTGGCTTACTGCTACCAATACGCTTTATAGATTTCAGTTTTCCTACATCTCGTAATCAGAAAAATAAAAACAACGACGCCATTTTTATGCGCCCACAACAAAGATGAGTGCTTTAATTAAAAACACTCTTCATTTTTTAATTAGGTAGACATCAATTATTGCACTAACTATATCTTCCCCAATAATAGGTATCGCATAAGCTCTCAGCTCATAAATAAAAAATAGTCATCAGCAAATTAAAACCACCCGCCGATAAATAGATTTGTTAGCTAATCATTGAAACTCTAAATCATTTTAAGGACATATTTCTTTTTAATACGCGTTATAACCATACGTATTTAATAAATTTGCCTCCAGAGGATAAAATGAATTTTCACAATTAAAACATAGGGTCATAGGGACTTCAATATAACTTAAATCATTGAAAATATAATAAGTGGGGAGTAAAAAATCAGAATTGCGTAAAAAAATACACAAATAAAACCATTTTTTATATAAAGCCAGCTATAAGTAACAATTTTATCTTCAGCAATTAAAAATAAAGCAAGATACACATATCATATTTGAGCTCATCACAAGCTAAAGCAAACATTTAATTAACTATTGATAATACCGACCATTCTCTACCGTTATTTTATAATATCTTTTTGTTGTCAAAAAATGGCTATAAATTATATATTTTGCAGATGAGATTTCTCTTTCATATTTAAGACAATCCGGGTTATTGCAGTACATTTATGAACTTCGGCTGGATAATGATGTGCCGAGGCGAGTCGGCCAGAGGCGATAAGCGACATTTTTCCGTAAGATATGCGCTTCTCTTTTTTGAAAGGGATACAAAGACAATAATACCAGGTAAGAAAATGCCTGGTTTACACCAGGCATTTCAGCAGACGAGAGCTATAGCGAAAATGCAAATAACGCTTTGACTTTTTTAACAAAAATCAGAACGGAATGTCGTCGTCAAAATCCATTGGCGGTTCGTTAGACGGCGCTGGCGCGGATTGCTGTGGACGCGACTGCGCGCCGCCGCTGAACTGGTTGCCGCCCTGCGGCTGCTGAGGTTGTTGTGGCTGACCCCAACCCCCCTGCTGCTGACCGCCTGCCGGTGCGCCGCCGCCCTGGCGACCACCCAGCATCTGCATTACGCCGCCGATCTGCGGAACGTTAATTTCAGTCGTATAGCGTTCCTGGCCACTCTGATCGGTCCACTTGCGGGTACGCAATTGACCTTCGATATACACCTGAGAACCTTTACGCAGATATTCGCCGGCCACTTCCGCCAGTTTGCCGAACATCACCACCCGGTGCCATTCAGTCTGCTCTTTCATTTCGCCGGTCTGCTTATCGCGCCAGGATTCAGAAGTAGCCAGCGTTAAGTTGGCGACAGCGCCGCCACTCGGCATATAGCGTACTTCCGGGTCCTGGCCCAGATTACCAACGAGAATCACCTTGTTTACGCCTCTGCTGGCCATAATTGAGTCTCCTGAATACGTTTCATAAATAGTGTAAACGCGTGAGTGTACCATTTCCACGTAGCATTTTAATAGCTGCGATGCAGGTTCCAGGTCACTCGCGCGAACCTCATATTGTTGCATACTTTAGCTGAAGATGCATTCCAATACTGTATATTCAAACAGGTTAAATTGTGTCATAATTAGCCGTTTCTGCCGTTTGTCCTTCAAACAAACCAGGCATCCGAGTCTCTACCGGGAAAGGTGAATGGATAAGATCGAAGTTCGGGGCGCCCGCACCCATAATCTCAAAAATATTAACCTCGTCATCCCCCGCGACAAACTGATTGTCGTGACCGGGCTTTCGGGTTCAGGCAAATCCTCACTGGCTTTCGACACTCTGTATGCCGAAGGGCAGCGTCGTTACGTTGAATCGCTCTCCGCTTACGCGCGGCAGTTTTTGTCGCTCATGGAAAAACCGGATGTCGACCATATTGAGGGGCTATCGCCCGCGATCTCAATTGAACAGAAATCGACATCTCACAACCCGCGCTCTACGGTGGGTACTATTACCGAGATCCACGACTACCTGCGCCTGCTGTTTGCCCGCGTGGGCGAGCCGCGTTGTCCGGACCATGACGTGCCGCTGGCGGCGCAAACCGTTAGCCAGATGGTCGATAACGTACTGTCACAGCCGGAAGGCAAACGTCTGATGCTGCTGGCGCCGATTATTAAAGAGCGTAAAGGCGAACACACCAAAACGCTGGAAAATCTGGCAAGCCAGGGTTACATTCGCGCCCGTATTGACGGCGAAGTCTGCGATCTCTCCGATCCGCCGAAGCTGGAGCTGCAAAAGAAACATACCATTGAGGTGGTGATCGATCGCTTCAAAGTTCGCAACGATCTTTCCCAACGCCTGGCGGAGTCGTTCGAAACGGCGCTGGAATTATCCGGCGGCACGGCGGTTGTTGCCGATATGGACGATGAGAAAGCGGAGGAGCTTCTGTTCTCCGCCAATTTTGCCTGCCCGATTTGCGGCTACAGTATGCGCGAGCTGGAACCGCGTCTGTTCTCATTCAACAACCCGGCAGGCGCCTGCCCGACCTGTGACGGGCTCGGCGTTCAGCAATATTTCGATCCGGACCGCGTGATCCAGAATCCCGACCTGTCGCTGGCAGGCGGCGCGATTCGTGGTTGGGATCGTCGCAATTTTTACTACTTTCAAATGCTCAAGTCGCTGGCGGAACACTATAAGTTCGACGTAGATGCGCCGTGGGCAAGCCTCAGCGCCAACGTACATAAAGTCGTGCTGTACGGTTCCGGCAAAGAGAACATTGAATTTAAATATATGAACGATCGCGGCGATACCTCCGTGCGCCGCCATCCGTTCGAAGGCGTGCTGCATAATATGGAGCGCCGTTATAAAGAGACGGAATCCAGCGCGGTGCGCGAAGAGCTGGCGAAGTTCATCAGTAATCGCCCCTGCGCCAGCTGTGAAGGCACGCGACTGAATCGCGAAGCGCGCCATGTATTTGTGGAAAATACGCCGCTGCCTGCTATTTCCGATATGAGCATTGGCCATGCGATGGATTTTTTCACTAATCTCAAGCTTTCCGGGCAACGAGCGAAAATCGCCGAAAAAGTGCTAAAAGAGATCGGCGATCGCCTCAAGTTTCTGGTGAACGTCGGCCTGAACTATCTCACGCTCTCCCGCTCGGCAGAGACGCTTTCCGGCGGCGAAGCCCAGCGTATCCGTCTGGCGAGCCAGATAGGCGCCGGGTTAGTCGGCGTGATGTATGTGCTGGATGAACCGTCCATCGGTCTGCACCAGCGCGATAACGAACGGCTGCTGGGTACGCTGATTCATCTGCGCAATCTTGGCAATACCGTGATTGTGGTGGAACACGATGAAGACGCCATTCGCGCCGCCGACCATGTGATCGATATTGGCCCCGGCGCGGGCGTTCACGGCGGCGAGGTGGTGGCGGAAGGCCCGCTGGAAGCCATTATGGCGGTACCGGAATCGCTGACCGGCCAGTACATGAGCGGTAAACGCAAAATTGAAGTGCCGAAACAACGCGTGCCGGCAAATCCAGAAAAAGTGCTCAAACTCACCGGCGCGCGCGGCAACAACCTGAAAGATGTGACCCTTACGCTACCGGTAGGGCTGTTTACCTGTATCACCGGCGTCTCGGGTTCCGGTAAATCGACGCTGATTAACGACACGCTGTTCCCCATCGCCCAGCGTCAGTTAAACGGGGCGACTATCGCCGAACCGGCGCCGTATCGGGATATTCAGGGGCTGGAACATTTCGATAAAGTGATCGATATCGACCAGAGCCCAATCGGGCGCACCCCGCGTTCCAACCCGGCGACCTATACGGGCGTCTTTACCCCGGTTCGCGAGCTTTTTGCTGGCGTGCCGGAGTCTCGCTCTCGCGGCTACACGCCAGGGCGATTCAGCTTCAACGTGCGCGGCGGTCGCTGCGAAGCGTGCCAGGGCGATGGCGTCATTAAAGTCGAAATGCACTTTCTGCCGGATATTTACGTGCCGTGCGACCAGTGCAAAGGCAAGCGCTATAACCGGGAAACGCTGGAGATTAAGTACAAAGGCAAGACCATCCACGAAGTGCTGGATATGACCATTGAAGAAGCGCGTGAGTTCTTTGATGCGGTTCCGGCGCTGGCACGTAAGCTGCAGACGCTGATGGACGTGGGACTGACCTATATCCGTCTTGGTCAGTCGGCGACGACGCTTTCCGGCGGCGAGGCCCAGCGCGTGAAGCTGGCGCGCGAACTGTCGAAGCGCGGTACCGGGCAGACGCTGTATATTCTCGACGAGCCGACCACCGGCCTACACTTTGCCGATATTCAGCAACTGCTTGACGTTCTGCATCAGTTGCGCGATCAGGGCAACACCATCGTGGTGATCGAACACAACCTGGACGTCATTAAAACGGCGGACTGGATTGTCGACCTCGGCCCGGAAGGCGGCAGCGGCGGCGGCGAAATTCTCGTCTCCGGTACGCCGGAAACCGTGGCGGAGTGCGAGGCGTCGCATACCGCCCGCTTCCTTAAACCTATGCTCAAATAACCTTCACGCCGCTTTCCGATTCGCCGGGAAGCGGCATCATTTTTCCTCATCCCACCTCATTGTATCCGTGTTGAGCATTTGTGATTTGCGTGCCGCCTAGCTCTGACATGTGATAGCGCAAACGGTCTGTTATGGAAAACACCATGAAGTTGCCCTACGCAATCACACTACTGCTGTGCCTGTTTTTATCCGCCTGTACGCTGCCTGACCGCTTTAGCGCCGTGGCTTTTCAACAACTGACGCTATTACAAGCGCGCTCAACCCGCTTCCTGCAGGACGCGGCGCGAATACCGTGGCAAAAAGAGACACTGCTCAAGGATGACCGCGATATCCGCCAGACATTTTTTCAGGCTGAGCGGGTCGCCTGTCAAGGTGGGGATAAACACCGTCTCGATAATCTGGCGCTGCTGAAAAATCACTATTTGCGTCTTTATGCGCGTGTTATGCAACGTAAGCAACCACTTACTTACATCCAGGCTGAGAGATACCAACAGCAAAATAATCAGGTCTGGAAATTAGCCATACAGGGTGAGTGCCTGCATTGGGGCGCCCGCTGTACTCAGGGAGAAGAAAATGGCGTCTATTAACGAAATACATTACCTGATGACCACCGCCCGGGCCGAACATCCTGTAGCCTCCTCGGCGATTGCCGAGTTTATCCAGGCGTATAAGCAGGCAAGAGAAGACAGCGACGACGGTATACGCGAGTCCGCCGCGTTTATCGCCCGCGCGCTTCAGGAACATGCTCGCGGCTGGCTGGACGACGACGATATGATTATTCTGCTGGAAGGACAGCGGGACCTCGCCAGGCTACGCGCCAATAATGCGCAAATCGCCCTCGGCAGCCGTATCCGGTCTACGGTCATCCGCCTCATTGATATCGCCCTGGCGTTGTTGGTCGGCGCGCTATAATCAGGACTGCGGCAACTGCTTGCGTTTATCTTCCGGCAGCGCATTTACCGCCTGTTGATAAGAGGCATCGACCAGATAATAGAGTTGTGAATCCGGCAGCGATCCGTCCAGATAGACCGTGCTCCAGTGCGCTTTATTAAGGTGCCGACTCGGTCGTACATCGCTGTGCTGCTGACGTAACAACTCTGCCAGTTCCGGGCTGGTTTTGAGAGAGGCTGCCGGGCGTCCTTCAACTTCTTTTACCATCGCGAAAAGTACATCTTCCACTTTAATTTGCGTCGCTTTCCAGTCGCTGTGGACGCTCTGCTCTGCGCCAGGTTTTGCCATGCAGTATTGCAGTAATTCCGAAATGGTCATTATCATTCCCCTTGTAGTGTCGCGATGATTTTACGTGGACCGCCGTGAATACGGTGCTCTCCCAACCAGATACCTTGCCATGTTCCTAACTGTAAACGCCCCTGGCGTACAGGCAGCAGCAACGAGACGCCCAATATTGACGACTTAATATGCGAAGGCATGTCATCCGCGCCTTCGTAATCATGTTCATACGCCGCATTATCGGGAACGGTTTTCAGGAAATGGCGCTCCATATCAGCGCGCACGGTGGGATCGCAGTTTTCGTTTAGCGTCAGCGAGGCCGAGGTATGTAGCAACAACAGATGCAGCAAACCCGTTTCGACAGGCGGTAAGCCAGACAATTTATCGATAATTTCATCTGTTATCAGATGAAACCCGCGCGGCTTCTCGCTCAGTGTAATGGTGCGCTGATACCACATAGGCTGCTCCTTCCTAAAAACAAACGTCTCCTGAATAGTGTGCAGCAAGTCTGGAAAAGGTAAAAGCCAGCGGGGCAAGTTTGTGCAAAAATCATGCAAAAAAGGAGAGCCTGACGCTCTCCTGATTTTTAGTACTCCGAGTTGACAATGACTTCCTCGCCAAACGCTCCTGCCTGCGGCAGCGGTTTGTAGGTGGAGTTAGCCGCGCGCAGGATGCGAATACCGCGGATACCACAATCACGGGCCGCGGTAATATCGTTATCCGAATCGCCGTAGAAGATACGCATGTTCTTCTCCTGCAGCCACTGTACTTTCGTATTTTGTTCCGGTTTATCGCCGGCGAAAATCACCGGATTCATATTCGCCGCCGGAATATGGAAGTTATCCGCCAGCGTTTTCGACACGGTTTCCGTTTTCGTCTGACTACGACCAGTGACAAAGTAAATACTGTCGCCACGGCGAACATGCATATCAATGAGCTGTCGGGCCACTTCTTTTGGAATACTGAACTCATCCCAGCCGTTGTTCATTTTTTCCCAAAAGGCCGGATTTTTCAGATAATCGTCGCTGTCCGGGGAATAGGTTTTCTTTCCGCGCCAGAATCCGGGGCTGGAAAATAACACGGTGTCGTCAATATCAAAGCCGACCGCCATCGGCGGGCGTCCGGTGAGGCTGTTTTCAATCTGGGCGACAGAGACCCAATGGACAGGCGCTTGTTCCGCGAGTTTTGCAACGTTAGTGCCCGGATTGAGCGTCGAAGGGGAAGATACTAACGCATTCGCGGAATGGTTTAGCGTAAACAACAAACAGACGGCACTCAGCGCCAGGGTTATTTTTTTCATGCTTTTCCCTTAAAATTCAAAATATTATAATTATTAAGATGAGTCTTTGCTCAAAAAACTATCTGACCATAACGCCAGTAACGGTCAAAAGGAAGGATTATCTGCGGTTTTGTTACGAAAAAAGAGGATGATCACAACAGCTATTGTCAGGCCGGAGGGCACTGTTATCGCCGTCCGGCCTGAATATTACATGACAGCGGCAAATGCCTTCGCCACGCGGTGTACATTTGAAGCATTAAGCCCGGCGACACACATGCGGCCACTGGCAATCAGGTAAACGCCAAACTCATCGCGCAACCGCTCGACCTGCTCCTCGCTTAACCCGGTATAGCTGAACATACCGCGCTGCTGTAACAAGTAATCAAAGTTGCGGTCAGGCATCTCCGCCTTCAGCTCCTTCACCAGCGTCTGGCGCATCGATATAATGCGGTTACGCATCGCGTCGACTTCCGCCAGCCAGCCCGCTTTTAACGCCTCATCGCCCAGGACCGTAGCGACCACCTGAGCGCCGAAACACGGCGGACTGGAGTAAATTCGGCGCACCGTCGCTTTTAGCTGTCCCAGAACCCGCGCGGCGATTTCAGCATCTTCACACACCACGGACAGGCCGCCGACGCGCTCGCCGTACAGCGAGAAAATCTTCGAAAAAGAATTACTGACTAACGCAGGTAACCCAGCGCTGGCAATGGCGCGAATAGCGTAAGCATCCTCGTCCATGCCTGCGCCAAACCCCTGATAGGCAATATCAAGGAACGGAATCAGATCGCGCGCTTTCACTATTTCAATCACCGCATCCCATTGCGAAGGCGTTAAATCCGCCCCGGTCGGGTTGTGACAACAGGGGTGCAGCAACACGATACTGCGCGCAGGTAACGTATTCAGCGTGGCCAGCAGATCGTTAAAACGGATGCCGTTAGTCGCGTCGTCATACCAGGGGTAAGTACTCACTTCGAATCCTGCCCCGGCAAATATCGCAATATGGTTTTCCCAGGTGGGGTCGCTCACCCATACGCCTGCGTCGGGGAAATAACGCTTCAGGAAATCCGCGCCCACTTTCAGCGCGCCGGAACCGCCTAATGTCTGGATAGTAGCCACGCGCTGTTGCTGAAGAACCGGGTGATCGGTGCCAAAGAGCAAAGGCGCGATAGTATGGCGATAAGTATTGAGTCCCTCCATCGGCAGGTACAGCGAAGCGCCATGCGGCTGCGCGTTAAGCCGGGCTTCGGCTTCGGCCACCGTTTTAAGCTGTGGGATAATCCCGTCTTCGTTGTAATACAGGCCAATGCTCAGATTTACTTTGTCGTAACGGGAGTCGTCTTTAAAACGCTCCATCAGTGAAAGAATCGGATCGCCGGCATAGGCGTCAACTTTTTGAAACACGCGATGGTTCTCCAGGTTTACAGAGGGCAGGAAATAACACAATAAACCGGAAGGACGAGAAGATCGAGAGGATGTTGTGGTGGATGCGCATATTACCGGATGGCGGCGTGAACGTCTTATCCGGCCTACAGCCAATGCGCGATACAAGCCGGATAAGCGCAAGCGCCACCCGGCCCACCGCGTATTTAATCAATATACTTCATCGCCACCCTTGAGGTCAGGCGCGTGATAAGTTCGTAAGCACTTACTTTTGTCATTTCAGCGATACGTTCAACCGGCAGACCTTCACCCCATAAGACCACCGGATCGCCCGCGTTATCCTGCGCGTTTGGCCCCAAATCCACGCAAATCATATCCATCGCCACCCGCCCGACAATCGGGACTTCACGACCATTGACCAGTACTGGCGTACCGGAAGGCGCCGCTCGTGGGTAGCCATCGCCATACCCCATCGCCACCACGCCCAGGCGCGTGTCGCGCTCACTCACCCATGTCCCGCCGTAGCCCACCGGTTCGCCCGCTTTGTGGTCACGCACCGCGATCAAACTGGAGGTTAAGGACATCACCGGCTGAAAACCAAAATCCGGCCCCCAGGGTT
Organism: Salmonella sp. SAL03688; assembly: GCF_046551895.1. Lineage (NCBI taxonomy): Bacteria > Pseudomonadati > Pseudomonadota > Gammaproteobacteria > Enterobacterales > Enterobacteriaceae > Salmonella > Salmonella sp. SAL03688. Next base: position 7,089 of record NZ_JBGDVI010000010.1, on the reverse strand, counting down.
TGTGCTCCAGCGGCGATACGCCATACAAAATGATGCCCGGACGCGCCCAGTCAAAGTGAGACTGCGGCCACAGCAGAATACCGCCAGACGCGGCAATAGAGCGCTGACCGGGTTTACCCTGACAGAAGGCATTAAAAATGTCGAGCTGATGTTCGGTAGCGCCGCATTCCGGCTCATCCGCACGGGCAAAATGGCTGACGATATTCACCGGCTGGCGTACATTTTTACAGTGCGTCAGACGCTGGTAGAACGCCTCCGCCTCTTCGGGACGCACGCCGAGACGATGCATACCGGTATCCAGTTTCATCCAGACCGTTACCGGCTCCGCCAGCTCCACCGCCTCCAGGGCGGCAAGCTGCTCTTGATTATGTACGGCGGTATGCAGACATTGCGCGGAAATGGTCGGCAGATCGGCGGCGTCGAAAAAACCCTCCAGCAGCAGGATAGGCTGCGTGATCCCGCCCGCTCGCAGACGTAGAGCCTCTTCAAGACGCGCCACGCCAAAAGCGTCAGCATCAGGGAGCGTTCGCGCGGTCTCCAGAAGACCGTGTCCATAAGCGTTCGCTTTCACCACCGCAACCAGCTTACTGGCAGGCGCCAGTTCACGCAGACGTTGCAGGTTGTGTCGCAGAGCGCGGCGGTTAATGACGACTGTTGCCGCTTGCATTTGAATTCCTTGTTAAAAGAATGACGGAGAGTTACTCATCATCGTATTGCGGTCCCGCATAGTTATCGAAGCGCGACCACTGACCATTGAACGTCAGACGAACCGTACCGATAGGACCGTTACGTTGCTTACCAATAATAATTTCAGCAATGCCTTTTAAGTCGCTGTTCTCGTGATAAACCTCATCACGGTAGATAAACATAATTAAGTCGGCATCCTGTTCAATAGAGCCGGATTCACGCAGGTCGGAGTTCACCGGACGTTTATCCGCGCGTTGTTCCAGGGAGCGGTTAAGCTGCGATAGCGCCACGACCGGCACCTGGAGTTCCTTCGCCAGCGCTTTCAACGAGCGAGAAATTTCGGCGATTTCCAGAGTACGGTTATCAGAAAGCGACGGCACACGCATCAATTGCAGGTAGTCGATCATAATCAGACTTAACCCGCCATGTTCGCGGAAAATACGCCGCGCGCGCGAACGGACTTCTGTCGGCGTAAGACCTGAGGAGTCGTCAATATACATATTGCGTTTCTCCAGCAGAATGCCCATCGTGCCGGAGATTCGCGCCCAGTCTTCATCATCGAGTTGACCGGTACGAATACGTGTCTGATCGACGCGGGACAGCGAGGCCAGCATACGCATCATGATCTGTTCGCCGGGCATCTCCAGACTAAAGATCAGTACCGGTTTATCCTGCAACATCGCCGCGTTTTCGCAGAGGTTCATCGCAAAAGTGGTTTTACCCATGGAGGGGCGCGCCGCGACGATAATCAAATCCGAACGCTGTAACCCTGCCGTCTTTTTATTGAGATCCTGATAGCCGGTATCCACGCCTGTAACGCCATCGTGCGGTTGCTGGAACAACTGCTCAATACGCGCCACGGTAGCGTCGAGAATCTGGTCGATGCTTTTCGGACCTTCGTCTTTGTTGGCCCGGTTTTCCGCGATCTGGAAGACGCGCGACTCCGCCAGATCCAGCAGTTCGTCGCTATTGCGCCCCTGTGGATCGTAACCGGCGTCCGCAATTTCATGCGCCACCGCGATCATATCGCGGACCACGGCGCGTTCGCGCACAATGTCCGCATAAGCACTGATGTTCGCCGCGCTTGGCGTGTTTTTAGACAGCTCCGCCAGATAGGCGAAACCGCCGACGCTGTCCAGTTGGCCCTGCCGCTCCAGCGATTCCGCGAGCGTAATCAGGTCGATAGGACTGCCGCTTTCCTGCAAGCGCCCCATCTCCGTAAAGATATGGCGATGCGGACGGGTATAGAAATCTTCCGCCACCACGCGCTCGGCCACATCGTCCCAGCGCTCGTTATCCAGCATTAAACCGCCCAACACCGACTGTTCCGCTTCAATCGAGTGCGGCGGCACTTTTATCCCGGCAACCTGCGGATCGCGGTCGCGGGCATCAGTCTGTGGTTTGTTGAAGGGTTTATTTCCTGCCATAGTGAATGGAGTTACCGAGATAGTGATTGGGTCGAAAGATTACCACATTTCTTTTGGAGGAAGCATGGCAACGCGTATTGAATTTCACAAGCATGGTGGTCCGGAAGTGCTTCAGAGCGTGGAGTTTACGCCAACGGAACCGGCGGAACACGAAATCCAGGTTGAGAACAAAGCCATTGGTATCAACTTCATCGACACCTATATCCGTAGCGGACTCTATCCGCCCCCATCGTTGCCTGCGGGCCTGGGAACCGAAGCTGCGGGTGTGGTCAGTAAAGTCGGCAACGGCGTGGAGCACATTCGCGTGGGCGATCGCGTCGTCTACGCGCAGTCAACGCTCGGCGCTTACAGTTCTGTCCATAACGTCCCCGCAGATAAAGCCGCGATTTTACCTGACGCCATTTCCTTCGAACAGGCGGCAGCCTCTTTTCTCAAGGGGTTGACCGTTTTTTACTTGTTGCGCAAAACCTATGAAGTGAAACCCGACGAACCCTTCCTGTTTCATGCCGCTGCGGGCGGCGTCGGTCTGATCGCCTGCCAGTGGGCGAAAGCGCTGGGCGCGAAGCTTATCGGTACCGTCGGTAGCGCGCAAAAAGCGCAGCGGGCGCTGGACGCTGGCGCCTGGCAGGTAATTAATTACCGTGAGGAGAGCATTGTCGAACGGGTAAAAGAGATCACCGGCGGCAAAAAAGTCCGCGTGGTCTATGACTCCGTGGGGAGAGATACCTGGGAAGCCTCACTGGACTGCCTGCAACGTCGGGGACTGATGGTCAGTTTCGGCAATGCGTCCGGCCCCGTCACTGGCGTGAATTTAGGTATTCTCAATCAGAAAGGTTCCCTGTATGCCACGCGACCTTCACTACAGGGGTATATTACGACACGTGAAGAACTGACCGAAGCCAGCAATGAATTGTTCTCATTGATCGCCAGCGGCGTGATTAAAGTTGATGTGGCTGAAAATCAACGCTATGCGTTAAAAGATGCCCGTCGCGCGCATGAGGTGCTGGAAAGCCGGGCCACACAGGGCTCAAGCCTGCTGATTCCGTAATAGCTCTGCAAAGAAATTGGGCTTCCACCCGGGAAGCCCTTTCTTTTTTTGTTCGGCTGTATGTAGGGTACAGCGCGATGAATTCGTTACCTGCGCAATCATGACAGATTTAATAATCGATTCCTATTTGCCTGTGAGGGCAAAGTTCCAGGTTGTGACGAACCGCTCAATACCTTAGTAAAACCGACGGTTATTGCGCTGATACTGTGGGATTTTTGGCGTTTTTACTGCTTTGATCACCCACACCACAGCCACCGCCAGCAGTAGCCACGGTAACAGCTTGATCATCAGGGCGAACATTCCGCCCAGGAACATGACGGCAGTCGCTACAACCAGCGCGGTCAGAATGCCCAGCAAGGAGACGCCCGTCACCATTAACATCAGAAAAAAGCCAAGCACAAAAAGTAGTTCCAGCATAGTCGCTCCCCATAGAGATGGCATTGCCCGGCGGCACGGCGCTTACCGGGTTTGGTCAGGTAAGCTATTACAAAAAACATGCCAATATTTATGTTTTTGATATATAAAGAAAACGCCCTGCAAGACCGCACAGAGCGTAGTGAGATTGACTAATTTTTGGCGAACTTTTAACGCTTGTCTGCTACCAGTTTTAGCGCCTGCTCCAGTACAGCAACATCCGCGCCAGCTTTATGGGCGTTTTCGCTCAGATAGCGACGCCACTGCCGCGCGCCGGGGATGCCCTGGAACAACCCCAGCATATGGCGAGTGATATGCCCCAGATACGCTCCCTGGCTCAATTCACGCTCAATATAGGGATACATCGCGCGAACCACAGCAACCGGGTCGGCATCGGTGGTATCGGCGCCAAAGATCTCCCGATCCACCGCGGCCAGTATACCCGGATTCTGATAAGCTTCACGGCCAACCATGACGCCATCCATATGGCGCAGGTGCTCCTTCGCCTCTTCCAGCGATTTGATGCCGCCGTTAATGGACATGGTCAGGTGCGGAAAATCCCGCTTTAGCTGGTATACGCGCGGGTAATCCAGCGGCGGGATCTCACGATTTTCTTTCGGGCTTAAGCCAGAAAGCCAGGCTTTGCGCGCATGGATAATAAACATCTCGCATTCGCCCTGACCGGAAACCGTATTGATGAAATCACACAGAAACGCATAGCTGTCCTGATCGTCAATACCAATGCGGGTTTTTACCGTCACCGGAATCGAGACGACATCACGCATGGCTTTAACACAATCGGCGACCAGTTGCGCATTGCCCATCAAACAGGCGCCAAACATACCGTTTTGCACGCGATCGGAAGGGCACCCCACGTTGAGGTTAATTTCATCGTAGCCACGCGCTTCCGCCAGCTTTGCACAATGCGCAAGCTGAGCCGGATCGCTTCCACCAAGCTGTAGAGCGACCGGATGCTCTTCTTCGCTATAAGCCAGATAGTCACCCTTACCGTGAATAATCGCGCCCGTGGTCACCATTTCGGTGTAGAGCAGCGTCTGGCAAGACAGCAAACGCAGGAAATAGCGGCAATGTCTGTCCGTCCAGTCGAGCATAGGCGCGATGGAGAAGCGATAAGCAGGAAAAGCGGAGGACTGGGTTTCAGGCTGCATGGCGAATAAATAAGCATCTGGTTAAAAAAGGGGCGTTACTATAGCATAACGCTAAACCGGAGGCGTAGCGCCTCCGGTGAAAGCACCTCAGAATGTCATTGTAAGCTGCGCGCCTGCCCCCCAGGTTTCATCTTCGCCGTACAGTCCCATTAAATCGAGATGCACACGGTTAAAGGGCGCAAAGCCAAGACCGCCGGTAACCACATTGCTATCGTTATTTTTCACATCCGCACGATACCCTGCGCGCACCGCCAGCCATGACAACGGTCGAACTTCAGCGCCGACGCCAACGTACTGTGAATTGTCTTCGCTCTTAAAGCCTTTCGTTTCCGTCAGATCGCCATCGGCGCTTACGGTCAGCAAATCGTTATGCCATGCGATGCCCGCGGTAACCAGGGGGCGGATTTGGTATGTATCTTTGTAGTTGGTGGTTTCTCCCGTCATACCATTAGTGATGTAAATATCTTTCGTATCGATATCGCGAGATACCAGATTTTGCCCGCTCAGCCCCAGCGTCCAGTTTTCACCGATATCGGCAGCAAGCCCCGCATCAATGTTAAAACCCGTATCGTCATTGCGATAACGGCTGCTATTCCAGTCGCTACTGTCGTAGTTATAAATTGAGGTGGTGTAGTTATAGAGCCAGGTTTTTTGCAGTTTTGGCGTAACGCCAATGGAAACAGGCACCTCGCCCACCACAAACTGCTTCGCCAGCGCAATACCGTAGTCAGATACAATCGCTACCCGCCCCGACGCGGTAGAGTTTAAATGCTTTGTAATTTCGTCAGACCCCAGCAAAGCAGCGCGTCCTGCTTCACGAAGCGCGACACGTTCATCATGCTGGATATCGCGCAGATACTGAATATCGTTCTGATCAATGGACGAACTCACGCGCCCATGCGCATAACCTTTGGCGATAAACGCCACGGAAAGCGTTTGCCCTGGAATACTTACCGCCAACCCGGCGCCGGCATTGGCGCGGGCGGTTTTTCCGTTGAGATATTCCAGCTCATCGGCCAGGTCGCGCGCGGCGCCCTGAAATTGACTCAGCACGCCTCGCGGATTGAGCAGAATTTGCCCCAGAGTAAGGTTATCGACGACCTCATCGTAGTAATCCACTTTATCGCTGATATCGTCAATTTCATCCTGGAGATTGTCTTTATCCGTAATCTGGACGCCGACCGCAGGAAGGACAACAGTGATATTGTCTTCCGGTTTGGCTTTTGCCAGTAACGCCGGATTTAATAGTACTCCGCTGCCATAATTCGCGGACGCGACGCCCGTCCCGCCCATTGCGTCATTACGCGCTTCCGTCCAGGTATTGGCGGCGCTCGCCTGCTTTGCCATAAAAAGCGAGACCGCGATAGCAATCAGTGAAAGTTTGACGTTTTTGTTCACAGTTAGCCCATCTTATTATCAGGTGAAGTAATTCCTCCGCCACGCTTTACCGGACAGAGGCGAACTATTGCTGTGAAATAGTGATGTTAAATCCTGTTGTTATAATATCGACCCTCATTATGTATAGATGAGAATACTGGCGCGGAAAAGCTTAGCAGGCGATATATTGTCGCGGGGTAATTTCAGAGTTTTAAGCAGCTCGTGGTAAAGTAGCGGATTAGACTTTCATGCCATTCGAGGTGCTACATGGAAAAGACCACAACGCAAGAGTTACTGGCGCAAGCTGAAAAACTCTGCGCGCAGCGCAACGTGCGCCTGACGCCTCAGCGCCTCGAAGTGCTGCGCCTGATGAGTCTGCAACAGGGTGCCATCAGCGCATACGATTTGCTCGATTTGCTGCGCGAAACGGAACCACAGGCCAAACCGCCCACCATTTACCGCGCGCTGGATTTTTTGCTCGAACAGGGTTTTGTCCATAAAGTGGAATCCACCAATAGTTATGTGGTTTGCCACCTGTTCGACCAGCCGACGCACAGCTCGGCCATGTTTATCTGCGATCGTTGTGGCGTGGTGAAGGAAGAGTGTGCCGAGGGCGTGGAAGACATCATGCATACGCTGGCGGCTAAAATGGGCTTTGCGCTACGACATAACGTTATTGAGGCGCACGGTCTGTGCCCTGCGTGCGTAGAAGTGGAAGCGTGTCGCCATCCGGGCGACTGTGGTCACGATCACTCGGTGCTGGTGAAGAAAAAACCACGTTAGCCTGAACGGAAAAACGGGCGGCAGTAGAGAGGGGCACGCCCGCATTCACAGGCAAACAGGGGGAAGCACATCCATGTACTCCTGGTGGGAGTGTTAGAAATTCTGTGTCATTCCAGTAATATACAATCAAAAAGGAATGACACATGTCCCAGCCCTTCGATTTCGATAAAGCGCTTAAGGCACT